>NZ_JBHWIE010000057.1:0-33927 GCF_042732085.1 Actinosynnema sp. NPDC059797 | reverse complement strand
CAACCGCCCGTCCGGGCGGGTGACGGACTCGATCGGGGGCTTCGTGTCCGCCGTGGCGCCGGGGAAGCTGAACGCGGTGGTGGGCCCCGGGGGGCGCGGGCGCCCGCTCCCCCACCCCCTGCGCCCCTACCCGTGCGCCCACCGCTCGGTCAGCAGCCGGTCGTCCGGCGGCGACCCGGGCAGCTCGCCCGCGCCCGGCCGCAGCCCCGCCAGCGCGATGGCCACCAGCCGGTCCCGGGCGGCCACGGCCTCCGGCAGCAGGTCCTCCCGCCCCTGGCGCCGCACCTGGTCGAGCAGCGGCGACTTGCCGAGCTGCTCCATCAGCAGCGACAGGTCCACCGACGTGACGTCCGGGCGCAGCACACCCGCCTCGTGGGCGCGGGCGACCAGGGCGTCCTGGAGCTCGTCCGACCGGCGCATCCTCGCCGCCATCCCGGCCGTGACCTCGATGGTCCCCGCGATCGGCCCGAGGGAACCGGACCCGGAGGCGACGCCCGTCCTCACGTAGTGGACCAGGCCCTCCCACGGGTCGGCGCGCGCCAGCCCCTCCTCCGCGGCCTCCAGCCACTGGTCCAGCGCCACCTCGCACAGGTGCTGGAACAGCTCCTGCTTGCTCCGGTAGCGCCGGTAGAGGCTCCCGATCCCCACGCCGGCCCGCGCGGCGACGGCGGCGACGGAGGCGTGCGCGCCGTCCACCGCCAGCACCTCCCGGGCGGCTTCGAGCAGGGCGCGGTCGTTGCGCTCGGCCTCTTCGCGACGGCTCACGGTGTCGCATCGTAGCCACTTGCGGAGCGTTCCGCTCCGGTCTAGCGTGGAGATCAAACGGAGCGAAGCGCTCCGGTCAGAGGTCGGAGGGTGCCATGGGCGGGGACGAGGACGCGATCCGGCGGCTCATCGCGGACGCGGAGCGGTTGCAGGGCGATCCGGCGGGCTTCCCGGACCTGTTCGCCGAGGACGGCGTGATCGTCAACTTCGGCGGGCGGCGGGTGCGCGGGCGGGAGCGGATCCGGGAGGCCATGGCGGCGGCGCTGAGCACCCCGCTGGCCGACGTGACCACGCGGCACGAGGTGGTCGACGTCGCGTTCCTGCGACCCGACGTGGCGCTGGCCGACGTGGTCAAGCACGTCTCCGACGGGCGCGCGGAGTCGGCCAAGGAGTCGACCGGCGCCTTCGGCGAGCGCGGGCGGATGTCGTTCGTGCTGGTCAAGGACGCGGCGTGGCGGATCGCGCTGGCGCACACCACGCCGGTCCGCACCTGAGGAGCGGGGAGGCCCAGCCCTTCGGCAGTGACTCAGCCCTCGGCAGCGAGGCTCAGCCCTCGGCAGTGAGGCTCAGCCCTCGGCGGCGAGCTGGCCGCAGGCCGCGGCGATCTCCTGGCCGCGCGTGTCGCGCACGGTGCACTCCACGCCCTGCTCCTTGACCCGCCGCACGAACTCGCGCTCCACCGGCTTCGGCGAGGCGTCCCACTTCGAGCCCGGCGTCGGGTTCAGCGGGATCACGTTCACGTGCACGAGCTGCCCCAGGTGCCTGCGCAGCACCTTGCCCAGCAGGTCCGCGCGCCACCCCTGGTCGTTGACGTCCCGGATCAGCGCGTACTCGATGGACACGCGGCGGCCGGTCCGGTCCGCGTAGCCGCGCGCCGCCTCCAGCACCTCCGCGACCTTCCACCGGGTGTTCACCGGCACCAGCGTGTCGCGCAGCTCGTCGTCCGGCGTGTGCAGCGACACCGCCAGCCTGACCTGGAGGTTTTCCTCGGTCAGCTTCCGGATCGCGGGCACCAGGCCCACCGTGGACACCGTCACCGAGCGCTGCGAGATCCCCAGCCCCTCCGGCGCCGGGTCGCAGATGCGGTGGACCGCCTCGACCACCCGCTTGTAGTTGGCCAGCGGCTCGCCCATGCCCATGAACACGATGTTCGACAGCCGCCCCGGCCCGCCCGGCAGCTCGCCGTCCCGCATGGCCGCCGCGCCGCGCCGCACCTGGTCGACGATCTCCGCGGTGGACAGGTTGCGGGTGAGGCCGCCCTGGCCGGTGGCGCAGAACGGGCACGCCATGCCGCAGCCGGCCTGCGACGAGATGCACAGGGTGGCGCGGTCGGGGTAGCGCATGAGCACGCTCTCGACCAGCGTGCCGTCGTGGGCGCGCAGCAGCGTCTTGCGCGTCGTCCCGCCGTCCGCCTCGACGCTGCGCAGCTCGGTCCACAGCGGCGGCATCAGCTCGGCGACCAGGCGTTCGCGCGCCGCCGCCGGGATGTCGGTCATCTCGGCGGGGTCGACGGTGAGCCGCGAGAAGTAGTGGTTCGACAGCTGCCGGGCGCGGAACGGCTGCTCACCGAGCGCGGCCACCGCCTCCCGGCGCTGGTCGGCGGGGAGGTCGGCCAGGTGGCGCGGCGGCAGACCGCGCTTGGGCGCGTCGAAGACGAGGGGGAGGGCAGTCATGGCACCTCCCAGTCTCCCACGCCGGGCGACCTCCTCGAAGCCGGCCGCCCGTGTGCCCGGACACGGGCGGCCGGGCACGCCGGACCGGGTCAACAACAGATCGGCGTTGCATAGCGATAGGTTCCGATATATCGTTGATACGTCAAGACCGATCGCCGATAGGAGTCAACGATGCACTTCCCCTACGAACACCTCCACCACGAGCACCGGCACCACCGCGGTCGCGGCGCGGGCGACCCGCGCTTCGGCGGCGGCTTCGGGCCCGGCCGCTTCCCCGGTCCCCCCGGTCCGCCGATCATCCCGCCCGAGCCGCCCGGTTTCTTCGGGCACGGCCGCGGGCGCGGCAGGCAGCGCAAGGGCAACGTCCGCGTGGCCGTCCTGACGCTGCTGGCCGAACGGCCGATGCACGGCTACGAGATGATCCAGGAGATCGGCAGGCGCACGGACGGCCTGTGGCGGCCGAGCCCCGGCTCCGTCTACCCGACCCTGCAACTGCTGGCCGACGAGGGCCTGGTCTCGGTCGAGGAGGAGGCGGGCGGCAAGAAGCTGTTCACGCTGACCGGGTCGGGCCGCGCCGAGGCGGCCGCGCACGAGGGCGCGCCGCCGTGGCAGCAGGTCAACGACGAGATCGACGTCCAGGCCGCGAAGCTGCGCACGGCGTCGCGCCACCTCGGCTCGGCGATGCAGCAGATGGCCCACGCGGGCACGCGTGAGCAGAAGACCCGTGCCGTCGAGGTCCTCAACGAGGCCCGCCGCAAGCTCTACGCGATCCTGGGCGAGCTGGACGTCGAGGAAGACGACACGGACGAGTGAACTACCAGCGGTCGTGGACCAGCGGCTTGATCAGCTCGTCGTAGACCGCGCGGACCTCGTCCCGCGCCTCCGCGGACAGCGGGGCGAGGTCCGCGGCCGCCGAGTTGGCCCGCGCCTGGTCGGCGTTGCGGGCGCCCGGGATGACCACGGTGACGCCCGGCTGGTCCACGATCCACCGCAGTGCGAACTGCGCCACCGTCGCGCCCCCGGGCACCAGCGGGCGCAGCCGGTCCACCGCCTGGAGGCCGACCTCGAACGGCACGCCGGAGAACGTCTCGCCGACGTCGAACGCGTCGCCGTTGCGGTTGTAGTTGCGGTGGTCGTCCTCGCCGAACGTGGTCGACGCGGTGTACTTGCCGGACAGCAGGCCCGACGCGAGCGGGACGCGGGCGATGATCGCCACGCCGGCCTCCGCCGCCGCGGGCAGCACCCGCTCCAGCGGCTTGAGCCGCAGCGCGTTCAGGATGATCTGCACGCTCGCGACGCCCGGCCGGGCGATCGCGGTCAGCGCCTCCTCGACGGTCTCCACGCTCACGCCGTAGGCGGCGACCCGCTCGGCCTCGACCAGCTCGTCGAGGGCGTCGAACACCTCGTCGGTCGAGTACACCGGCGTCGGCGGGCAGTGCAGCTGGACCAGGTCGAGCGTGTCCACGCCGAGGTTGGCGCGCGACCGGTCGTTCCAGGCCAGGAAGTTCTCGCGGGTGTAGTTCTCCGGGACCTGCTCGACCCGGCGGCCCATCTTGGTGGCCACCGTGATGCCGGAGTCGCCGCGCTCGCGCAGGAACTTGCCGACCAGGGCCTCGCTGCGGCCGTCGCCGTAGACGTCGGCGGTGTCGAAGAAGTTGACCCCGGTGTCGGCGGCGGCGTGCAGCACCGCGAGCGCGTCGGACTCCTCGACGCGGCCCCAGTCCGCGCCGAGCTGCCAGCAGCCCAGCCCGACGACGCCGACCTGCCGACCCAACCTGCCCGCGTTCCTCTGCTCCACGGGCCGATCCTATGTGCGCGCTCCCACGAATCGCAGCCCAGGACCGCGTCGCCCGCGCCACAGTTCCGCCGGCGCAGCGGCCCCTGCTCCCCCGCCCCTCGCCCCCTCAGGGCAGCACGAGCCCGGCGGGCTTGCGGCGCACGTGGACCCGGTAGCCCACCTCGAACGCCAGGCCGGGCGTCTCCGCGACGGCCCGCTCCGCCACCGCGCCGGAGAACTCGATGCGCAGCACCGCCTCCAGGTCCGCCCGCCGCTCGAACCGCCACAGCGCGCGCACCCGCCGCAGCGAGAACCCCTGGTCCGCGAAGAACCGCTCCACCTCGACCGGGTCGTAGCGGGGCTCGTCCGCGCACAGCCACGGCCCGTAGGGCGCGGCCAGGCCGTCGAGGTCCACCACCGCCAGCGCGCCGCCGGGCCGCAGCACTCGGTCGGCCTCGCGGAGGCCGGGTTCGCAGCCGGGGCCGAAGAAGTACGCCGTGCGGGCGTGCACCAGGTCGGCGCTCGCGTCGCGCAGCGGCAGCCGCTGGGCCGGGCCGGCGACCACCTCGGCGTTCGGCACCTCCGCCACGCGGGCCCGCGCACGTGCCACCAACGGGGGATGTGGCTCCACCCCGGTCACGGAGCGCGCATCGGCCGCGAACACCGGCAGGTGGAACCCGTCGCCGCAGCCCACGTCGACCACGTCCCGGCCGGCCCAGTCGCACTCCTCGCGCAGCGCGGCCCAGATCGCGCCGTGCACGTCCTGCGCGCGGTTCTCGACCTCGTAGACCTCCGGCCAGTGCCAGATGTTGGGGCTCGGCAGCACGTCCGCCGGGCGCACCGCGGCCAAGGCCGCGCGGACGAATCCCTTCACGGGACGACTCTAGAGCCGTAGCGTGATCGAATCGTCGGCTACCAGGAGGCACGCGGTGTCGATCGTCCCGAATTCTCCCGCTTTGGCCGAATTGCACCACGGCGCGCCGTGCTGGGTGGACCTCGCCACCACCGACCTCCAGGCCACCCTCGACTTCTACACGGGCCTGTTCGGCTGGTACTACTCCGACGTCGACGGCCGCACGGTCGCCGTGGTGGACGGGCTGCCGGTGGCCGAGCTGGTCGCCGCGGCCGAGCCGAGCGCCTGGACCCTGTACCTGAACACGCCGCACGCGCGGGCGACCGCGGAGAAGGCGCACGCGCTGGGCGGGTCGGTGCTCGGCGAGCCGTCCGAACTGGTCACCGTGCTGGCCGACCCGACCGGCGCGGTCGTCGGCTTCCGGCACGTGCCGTCGGACTGGCTGTTCGGCACCGACGGGCACGGCGCGTACGCGTGGGCGGAGCTGAACACCCGCGACGGGCAGGCGGCGGACGCGTTCTTCCAGGAGCTGTGCGGCTTCGAGATCACCCAGATCGGTGACGGCCAGGCCGTCGACTACACGCTGTGGGCGGTCCAGGGGAACACCGTGCTCGGCAGGCAGCGGATGGGCCGCGCGTTCGAGCCGGGCACCCCGCCGCACTGGATGGTCTACTTCACCGCCGCGCCCGAGATCGGCACCGACTCGGTCGCCACCCGGGTCCTGGAGCTGGGCGGACGGGTGACCGTGGAGCCGTACGACACGCCGTTCGGCCGGATCACCGTGGTCGCCGACCACTCCGGCGCGGTGTTCTCGGTGATCGACCCGTCCCGCGCCACCCCGGTGACCGAGGACGACTACGCGGCCCGCATCGACGACCTCGACGACTGAGCCCCCGTCACCCCGCCCTCCGCCGCTGCGCCTTTTGTCGTACCCCCGGCGTACCGTCTCGCACGAATTCGAACACGTGTGCGAGGAGGTGCGCCATGCCCGTGCCCGGAACACCCGCCTGGGTGGAGGTCTCGGCGGAGGACCCGGCCGCGAGCCGGGAGTTCTACGGCAGGTTGCTCGGGTGGTCCTTCGAGGTGTCCCTCGACCCGCTCAACCACGGCTACACCGTCGCGCGGCACGGCGGCGAGCGGGTCGCGGGCCTCTACGAGGCGTCCGACGGCGTGCCACCCGGCTGGCTGCTCTACCTGCACGCGCCGGACGTGGACGCCGTCCGGGACCGGGTCGCCGCGCTGGGCGGGCAGGTCGTCGCGGGCCCGGTGGACCTGCCCGGCGCGGGCCGCGCGCTGCTGGCGACCGACCCCACCGGCGCGGCGGTCGGCTTCTGGCAGCCCACCGCCGACCGGTCCCTGGCCACCGGCCGGACCGGCGCGCTGAGCCGCGTCGAACTGCTGACCCGGGACACGGCGGCGGCCACCCGCTTCTACGGCGGCGTGTTCGACCGGGAGCAGCGGCAGGGCGGCACGAGGGGCCTCTCGCCGACCGGCGACCACGGGCCGCACCGGGCCGACCGGGGACCGCACCTCACCGACCAGGAGCCGCACCACGTCGCCGACCAGCACCGCGCCGCCGACCAGCACCTCGCCACCGGCCGGCACCTCGCCACCGGCCAGGGGCGGCACCGCGCCGGCGACCCGTCCCGCCTGGCGTTCACCGCCGCCGCGCCCTCCCGGCGCAGGCCACCCGGCACCCCGCCGTCGCGCTGGGTGGTCCACTTCGCCGTCGACCCGGCCGCGGGCGTGGACGCGGCGACCGAGCTGGCGATCGCCCTGGGCGGCGCGGTCGAGGTGCCGCCGTTCGACTCGCCGCACGGCCGCACCGCGATCCTGCGCGACCCGTGCGGCGCGCGGTTCTCGCTGGTGGACCCCCACCAGCGGGTCCTGGAGGTGGGCCGGAGCGCCTAGGCGGGCACGAAGAGGTGCAGCAGCAGCCAGGAGACGACGGCCGACGGCAGCAGCGAGTCCATCCGGTCCATCAGCCCGCCGTGACCGGGCAGCAACGTGCCCATGTCCTTGATGCCGAGGTCGCGCTTGATGAGCGATTCGACCAGGTCGCCCGCCGTGGCCGTGACCACGATCGCGGCGCCGAACAGCACGCCCTGCCACCACTGGCCGCCCAGCAGGTGGCCGACGGTGAGGACGCCGCCCACCATGCCCGCCACCATCGAGCCCGCGAAGCCCTCCCACGACTTCTTGGGGCTGATGGTGGGGGCCATGGGGTGCTTGCCGAGGAGGACGCCGGCCACGTAACCGCCGGTGTCGGACAGCACGACGCCGATCAGGAACGCCAGGACGCGGAACACCCCGTCCTCGGGCACGACCAGCATGACCGCGAAGGAGGCGAACACCGCCACGTAGGCCACCGTGAACACCGAGGCGGTGACGTCGCGCAGGTAGCCGTCGGCGCCGTCCTTCAGCCGCCACAGGAGGCACACCAGCATGGTGACCACGAACGCGCTCAGCACCCCGGCGCGGCCCAGCGGCCAGGCCAGCCACAGCACGGCCTGCCCGCCGACCAGCACGGGCACCAGGGCGACCCGGATGCCCGCGCCGCGCTTGAGGGCGCCCGCCAGCTCGAACGTGGACACCGCGACGGCGGCCGCGACCACGCCGATGAACAGCTCGCGCACCGTCAACAGCGCGACGAGGATGACCGCGCCGAGGCCGACACCCACGGCGATGGCCGCGGGCAGGTCGCGCCCCGCGCGTGATGCGCTCTTGCCCGGCGCGCCCCGCTCACCGCCTGACACCTGTTGTGCTCCTATCACGGCCGTCGACCGGCCGAGCGAGGCGTGCGGCCGGGGAACCGACCGGACGCAGCCGACGCCACCACTAGACCTCCAGCAGCTCGGCTTCCTTGTGCTTGACCAGCTCGTCGACCTGCGCCACGTACCGGTGCGTGACGTTCTCCAGCTCCTTCTCGGCGCGGGTGCCCTCGTCCTCGCCGACCTCGCCGTCCTTGACCAGGCGGTCCAGCTCTTCCTTGGCCTTGCGGCGGATGTTGCGGATGGAGACCTTGGCGTCCTCGCCCTTGCCCTTGGCCACCTTGACCATCTCGCGGCGGCGCTCCTCGGACAGCTGCGGGATCACCACGCGGATGACCGTGCCGTCGTTGCTCGGGTTGACGCCCAGGTCGGAGTCGCGGATGGCCTTCTCGACCGAGTTGAGCTGGCTCTGGTCGTAGGGCTTGATGACGGCCATGCGGGCCTCGGGGATGGCGACGCTGGCCAGCTGGTTCAGCGGCGTGGGCGAACCGTAGTACTCGACGACGATGCGGGCGAACATCGAGGGAGTGGCGCGGCCGGTGCGCACCGAGGCCAGGTCCTCCTTGGCCACGGACACCGCTTTTTCCATCTTCTCCTCTGCGTCGAGGAGGGTCTCGTCGATCACGGCTGACTCCCTTGGGGTGTGCGCTGTTCGGCTCGGATCCCAGCAGGTCTAGAAGGACGGACGACCACCGGGGGTGCTCACCAACGTCCCGATCTTCTCACCACGCACGGCTCGTGCGATGTTCCCCTCGGTGAGCAGGTTGAAGACCATGATCGGCATGTTGTTGTCCATGCACAGGCTGAACGCGGTCGCGTCGGCCACGTTCAAGCCGCGCTCCAGCACCTCGCGGTGGGTGATGTTGTCGAACATCAGCGCGTCGGGGTCCACCTTGGGGTCGGCGGTGTAGATGCCGTCCACGGCCTTGGCCATCAGGACGATCTCGCAACCGATCTCCAGCGCGCGCTGCGCGGCGGTCGTGTCGGTGGAGAAGTAGGGCATGCCCGCGCCGCCGCCGAAGATGACCACGCGGCCCTTCTCCAGGTGCCGGATGGCGCGGCGAGGGATGTAGGACTCGGCGATCTGCCCCATGGTGATCGCGGTCTGCACGCGCGTCTCGATGCCGTGCTCCCGCTCCAGGAAGTCCTGGAGGGCGAGGCAGTTCATCACGGTGCCCAGCATGCCCATGTAGTCGGCGCGGCTGCGGTCCATGCCGCGCTGCTGGAGCTCGGCGCCCCGGAAGAAGTTGCCGCCACCGATGACGACGGCGACCTGGGCCCCTGTTCGGACGACCGCCGCGATCTGGCGGGACACGGTCTGCACGACGTCGGGGTCGACGCCCACGCCGCCGCCGCCGAACATCTCGCCGCCCAGCTTGAGCATCACCCGGCGGTAGCCGGGGGCCGGGTCCTCACCGCGGTCGTGGTCTACCTCTGCGCTCACAGGTCCTCCTCTGGACACGGCAAGGGCGGGGTCGCGACCTCGCGCGCAACCCCGCCCCCACGTGGATCAGGCCTGGCCGACCTCGAACCGGGCGAAGCGGGTCACGGTGACCCCGGCCTCGTCCAGCACGGCCTTGACCGTCTTCTTCGACTCCGTCACCGACGACTGCTCCAGGAGCACGACGTCCTTGAAGAAGCCGTTCACGCGACCCTCGACGATCTTGGGCAGCGCCGCCTCCGGCTTGCCCTCCTCGCGCGCGGTCTCCTCGGCGATGCGGCGCTCGTTGGCGACCACGTCCGCCGGAACCTCGTCACGGGTGAGGTAGCGGGGGCGCATCGCGGCGATCTGCATCGCGGCGCCGCGGGCGGCCTCGTCGTTGTCACCGGTGTACTCGACCACGACGCCCACGGCGGGCGGCAGGTCGGCGGCGCGGCGGTGCAGGTAGGTGGTCACCTTGCCGTCGAAGACGGCGACCTTGGCCAGCTCCAGCTTCTCGCCGATCTTGGCCGAGAACTCCTGGACGACCGCGTCGATGGACTGGCCGTCGAGGTCGGTGGCCTTGAGCACGTCGACGTCGGCCGGGCGGGTGGCCTTGGCGACCTCGATGATGCGGGAGGCCAGCGCCTGGAAGTCCGCGTTCTTGGCGACGAAGTCGGTCTCGCAGCGCAGCTCGATCATCACGCCGTCCTCCGCCTGCACCAGGCCGTTGGAGGTCGTGCGCTCGGCGCGCTTGCCGACGTCCTTCGCGCCCTTGATGCGGAGGATCTCGACCGCCTTGTCGAAGTCGCCGTCGGCTTCCTCCAGCGCCTTCTTGCAGTCCATCATGCCGGCGGCGGTGAGCTCGCGGAGGCGCTTCACGTCAGCGGCGGTGTAGTTCGCCATCGTGCTGAATCCGTTCCTTCTGCGGTTTACGCGCGGGTGGTTCTGTGCGCACGCCGCGCCCCTCCGCTGGTGTGGAGGAGGGGCGCGGCGTGCGGCCGGGTCAGGACTGGACGGCCTCGGAGCCCTCGGCGGGCTTGTCGGTCGCCTCGGCGCCGACCAGCAGCTCCTGCTCCCACTCGGCCAGCGGCTCGTCGGCGCCCGGCTCGGGCTTGTCGGCGCCGTCGGCCACCTGCGTGCGAGCACCGGAACGCGCCATCAAACCGGCGGCGGCGGCCTCGGCCACGACCTTGGTCAGCAGCGCGGCGGAGCGGATCGCGTCGTCGTTGCCCGGGATCGGGTAGTCGACCTCGTCCGGGTCGCAGTTGGTGTCGAGGATCGCCACGATCGGGATGTTCAGCTTGCGCGCCTCACCGACCGCGATGTGCTCCTTCTTGGTGTCCACGATCCACACGGCGCTGGGCACCTTGGACATGTCGCGGATACCGCCGAGCGTGCGCTCCAGCTTGTCCTTCTCGCGGTTCATCATCAGGATTTCCTTCTTGGTGAAACCCTGGAAACCGCCGGTCTGCTCCATCGACTCCAGCTCCTTGAGCCGCTGGAGGCGCTTGTGCACCGTGGAGAAGTTGGTGAGCATGCCGCCCAGCCAGCGCTGGTTCACGTAGGGCATGCCGACGCGGAGGGCCTCGTTGGCGATGGCCTCCTGCGCCTGCTTCTTGGTGCCGATGAACAGGATGGACCCGCCGTGCGCGACGGTCTCCTTCACGAACTCGTAGGCGCGGTCGATGTACGACAGCGTCTGCTGGAGGTCGATGATGTAGATGCCGTTGCGCTCGGTGAAGATGTAGCGCTTCATCTTCGGGTTCCAGCGCCGGGTCTGGTGCCCGAAGTGCACGCCGCTGTCGAGCAGCTGCTTCATGGTGACGACGGCCATGGCCGGGTTCGCACCTCTTCGTTCGGGCGCGCCGGCGATCTCGGCCGGCACGCGTTCCGGTTCGTCGCGGCGGGCCGGGGTGGACCGCCGCCCTGGTGCCATTGCCGTCGCCCGAACCAGAGGGTCTTACCGACCCTCGGGACCGCCGGACGCCGTGACTCGACCACGGGACGCGGGTCGGATCTGCAGTGGCACGCGAAGTCGCCCTGCACTTACACGGGGCGCGGGACGAGTGTACGCCGTTGAGGGTCGGAACCACGAACCGGCCCCGACAGTTGTCCACAGCCCTCACGGCCGGCTGTCCACAGCCCCCGCGGTTGTCCACAGTTCCGAAGAACCCCCTGGCCGCCCCACCACACCCCGAGCACCGTGGACCCATGACCCCACCACCCCGAACACCGCTGGTCCAGCCCCTGAGGAAGCCCGCCGCGACGGCTCCCGTCACCACGGCGCTGGACACCAAGGCGCGCCTCACCACAGCGCTCGTCACCACGGCACTCGTCATCACAGCGCTCCTGGCACCACCCCTCCTCACCCCGACACCGGCCCGAGCCGACCCCCACCCCCGACCAACCCGCTTCGGCTGGCCACTGGCGCCACCGCACGAGGTGGTGCGCGCGTTCGAGGCGCCACCCACCCCCTACGCCGCAGGCCACCGGGGCGTGGACCTCCGCGCGCCCCTGGGTGCGGAGGTCCTGGCCGCCGGGGACGGGGTGGTGGCACACGCGGGCCAGGTGGCCGACCGACCACTGGTGTCAGTGGCGCACGCGGGCGGCCTGCGCACCACCTACGAGCCGGTGGACCCGTCCGTGGTCCGAGGTCAGCTCGTGCGACGGGGCGAACGGGTGGGGACGCTGCGCGCGGGCCACCGGAACTGCCCGGCGGAGGCATGCCTGCACTGGGGCGCGCTCAGGGCGGACCCACCCCACCCCCGCCAACACCTGGACCCATTGCGCCTGCTCACCCCACCCCGAACCCGCCTGCTGCCGGCGCACCCGGACCAGTGGCCAACCAGGAACTCGACCAGTGGCAGACCAAGAGCCTCGCCGAGGGCCAACCGCCCCTGAGCGCGTTGCCCAGCGCTAGCTCCGCCAGCAGCGGGGTCGAGTTCTGCGGCCAGCCAGCGCGATCAGCCAGCGCGGCCAGGCAGCGCGGCCAGGCAGCGCGCTTAGGTTCCACGCTCAGCCCCCGCGCTCAGGCCCCGCAGTCAGGCCCCGCAGTCAGGCCCCGCAGTCAGGCCCCGGCCCGGGCTCCGCAACCAGGTCCCGGCCTGGCTGTGGGCTCTAGCCCGCGGGCTTCGGGCTCCAGCCCGCCAGCTCCCCGCCCGCCAGCCTTCAGGCTCCGCCCCTCAGGCTCCGCCCCTCGGGCTCCAGGCTCCGGGCTTCCAAGCCTCCGGCTTCCGGCTTCCAAGCTCCGGGCTCCGGGCTCCGGGCTCAGCTCTCCAACTGCTCGTTGAGCTTGGTGCGGAGGCGCAGGACCGCCCGGGTGTGCAGCTGGCAGACGCGGGATTCGGTCACCCCGAGCACCTTGCCGATCTCGGCGAGGGTCAGGTTCTCGAAGTAGTACAGGGTGACCACGACGCGGTCGCGTTCGGCGAGCTGGGCGATGGCGTCGGCCAGTTGGCGGCGGCTGTCCTGGTCGACGAGCGTGGCGATCGGGTCCTCGGCGCCCTCGTCGGGCAGGGACTCGGCCAGGGACGAGCCCGCGCCGCCGGCGCTGCGACCCGCTGCGATCAGCTCGTCGAGCGCCACCACGCTGGTGAGCTGGAGCTGGGCGTACAGCTCGCGCAGCTCGGCGAGGCCGATCTTCAGCTCGGCGGCGAGTTCGCGGTCGGTCGGGGTGCGCTGGAGGCTGGCGCCGAGGCGTTCGAGGGCGCGTTCCACGTCGCGGGCCCGGCTGCGGACCGAGCGCGGCACCCAGTCCTGCGAGCGGAGGTCGTCGAGGATGGCGCCCCTGATGCGCTGCATGGCGTAGGTCTCGAACTTCAGCCCACGTTCAGGTTCGAACTTCTCGATCGCGTCGACCAGGCCGAAGATGCCCGACTGGATCAGGTCGGCCACGTCCACGTGCGCGGGCAGGCCGGTGCCCACGCGGCCCGCCACGTACTTGACCAGCGGGGCGTAGTGGAGCACCAGGCGGTCGCGCAGGGCCTGCTTCCTGGACTCGCCGTAGGTGTGCCAGAGCGCGATGATCCCGGCTTCCACGTCGTCGGCCGTGCGCGACTCAGCGGCCGGGTGCGCCGGTCTACCACCTGTGCTCACGGCGTGCCCGTTGTGCGGCGGCTCGTCGTCGACGTGGTGACCGTTCACCCCGGCGGGGGTGCTCGCCTCCGACGAGGTCCCGACGCGCGCGGCGGAAGGAGAGGTCACGGTTGCGGTCCGCGAACCTCCCCCTGCGACGTCAGGAACGGGGGTGGGTTCGGTCATGGATCGCCTTCAGCCGTTCGACGGTGACGTGTGTGTATAGCTGAGTCGTTGCGAGCGTAGCGTGACCAAGGAGCTCTTGGACGGTGCGCAGGTCGGCTCCCCCTTCCAACAGGTGCGTGGCTGCCGAGTGGCGCAGGCCGTGAGGGCTGGTGTCAACCGCTTCGGGGATCGCGGTGACCACGTCGTGGACGATCCTCCTGGCCGTGCGCGGGTCGAGCCGGCCGCCGCGAGCACCGAGCAGCAGTGCCCGTTGTGAACGGTCGTTGACCAGCGCAGATCGGCCGTGTTCCACCCAGCGACGTACTGCCCGTTCGGCCGGAACGCCGAACGGCACCACGCGTTCGCGACTACCCTTGCCCAGAACCCGAATCACCCTTTGGGAGTAGTCCACGTCGTCGAGGTCGAGACCGCACAACTCGGCGACCCGGATACCTGTTGCGTACAGCAACTCCACCACGGCTCCGTCACGCAGCGCAACCGGATCGCCTTGTTCCGCGCCTACTTCTGCTGCTGCCAGGGCGGCGGTGGCCTGTTCCGGCCGCAGCACCTGGGGCAGCGTCCGGTGCGGGCGGGGCGCGGTCAGCCGCGAGCCCGGGTCGTCGGCGAGCAGACCGGTCCGGGCGGCCCACGCGGTGAACGCGCGGGCGGCGGCCGCGCGCCTCGCCAGCGTCGTGCGGCTCGTGCCGGCCGAGTGCTGGGCACCCAGCCAGGACCGGAGACCTGCCAGGTCAACGGCTTCGACGGTGGCGTGCTCGGGCTCGCCACCGGCCAGGTGGACCAGCAGAGCCACCACGTCACCCAGGTAAGCGCGAACCGTGTGAGGGGATAACGCGCGCTCCGACGACAGGTGGCGTTCGTAGCGGTCCAGCGCCGCCCCGACGTCGGCCGGCAGCCCGCGGCGCAGGCGCACGAGGTCGACTCTGGGTGCCCGAGCTGGCGGCGGCGGGGACATAGCCCCAGACGCTGCGCCCTCGGACGCACTTGGTCAAGTATCGCCACGCCAACTCACCTCCTGGGAGCGCTTCCAACCTGTCTCCGCGCGCACTGCGAGACCGGCCAGTTCCAATTGCGGGAGCAGAGCCCGCACTCGCTTCAGCTCGACACCGGACTCGACCGAAATGGTTTCGGGGCTGAACCCGGACGAGAGCCCCAAGGCTTCGAAGACCCGCATCGCGTCACCCTGCGGCGGCCCGGTGTCGGTGTTCCGAGTGGACTCGACCAGGTCGACGCCGAGCCTGCCGGTCGATTCGAGGACCTCCGCGACGCTGGTCACCGGCAGCGCCTCGCCGGACCGCAGCAGTTCGTGGCAGCCCAGCGAGCTGGCGGAGGTGACCGGGCCGGGCACCGCCATGAGCACCCGCCCGAGCGCCGAGGTGGACGCCGCCGTGTTCTTGGCCCCGCTGCGCCGCCCGGCTTCGACGACCACGGTCCCCTCGGCCAGCGCCGCGATGAGCCGGTTCCGGGTCAGGAACCGGTGACGCGCCGGGCTGTGGGTGGGCGGGTACTCGCTCACGACCAGGCCCTGGTCGGCGATGCGGTCGATCAGCACCCGGTGACCGGCCGGGTAGGCCAGGTCCACCCCGCAGGCCAGCACCGCGACGGTTGGACCGCCCGAGGCGAGGGCACCCCGGTGCGCCGCGCCGTCGACGCCGTAAGCGGCGCCCGAGACCACGGTGACCCCTGCCCCGGCGAGCCCGAACCCGAACTCACCGGCCACGTGCTGCCCGTAGTCGGACGCGGCCCGACTACCCACCACGGCGACGGCCCGCCGGGTCAACTCGGCGAGGTCGCGCCTGCCGCGAACCCAGAGGGCCAGCGGTTCGAGACCGCAACGCAGCCCGTTGGCCGCGGCGATGGCCAAGGCGTTGAACGGCCACCTCGGCCACTCCTCGTCCTCGGGGATCAGCAACCGACCCCCGACCCGGGCCACGAGTTCGAGGTCGCGCTCGGCCCGGTCCTCGGCACGGCGGGCGGAGGTCTGGCTGTCGACGGCGGAGGGGACGTCACCGGCCCGGACCCTCGCCGCGGCCTCGACGGGACCGACCTCGGCGACGAAGGACACGAGGGCGGGAGCGGGTGGTTCGGCCACCCGGGAGAGGTAGGCACGGGCCAGCCGAAGCTCATCGCCGCTCATCGCCGACCCCCGGAAGGCCGCTGTCCCGAACACCGCCGACCTGGGAGGTGGGACCCAGGAGATGAGGAGCCGGGAGGAAGGAAGGAGACGGGAGGAGGGGAGGAGAAGCGGCGGGAAGGACCCAGCGGCGGGGTGGCGCGGCGCAGGCAGGAGCAGGTGCGGTGAGGGGCGAGGGCGAACAGGCAGGGGTGGCAGGGACTGGATGACGGGGCTCGGGGCGGTGGGCGCTGGAGCCGTGGGTGGGGGGTTGGTGGGTGGTCATGACTTCCTCCGCTCGCGGAACTCCAGGGCGGCTGCCACGTGGTCCGCGGTCGGGTGGCTCTCCTCCGCCAAGTCGGCCAGGGTCCAGGCCACGCGGAGGCAGCGGTCGGCGCCTCGGCCGGTCAGGGTGCCCCTCGACAGGGACCGGTCGAGGATCGCGGTGGTGTGGCCCGGTAGGGCGAACTCCCGGCGCAGGGCCGGGCCCGGCACCTCGGCGTTGGTCAGCCAGCCGTGGGCCGACCAGCGTTCGGCCGCTCTCGTCCTCGCCTTGTGGACCCGCGCCCGGACGGCGGCGGTGGGTTCCGGTGGGACGTCGGTGGCGCTCATGGCCGTCAGCGGGCGCATGGGCACCCTCAGGTCCACCCGGTCCAGCAGGGGGCCGGAGAGCCTGGCCCGGTAGCGGCGGCGGGCGGCGGGCGGGCAGACGCAGTCGATCTCCTTCGGCGGGGCGCACGGGCAGGGGTTCGTGGCCATCACCAACTGGAAGCGCGCCGGGTAGCGGGCTATGCCGTCACGCCTGGCCAGGCGCACCTCGCCCTCCTCCAGGACCGTGCGCAGGGCCTCCAGCTTCGCGGCACCGAACTCGCACGCCTCGTCCAGGAACAGCACGCCCCGGTGCGCCCGGCTCACCGCGCCCGGTTTGGCCAGGCCCGCCCCGCCGCCGACCAGGGCCGCCGGTGACGTCGAGTGGTGCAGGGCCACGAACGGCGGGGTGGTGACCAGCGGGGTCTCCGGGGTCAGGAGGCCGGCGATCGAGTGGACCGCGGTCACGCCCAGGGCCTCCTCCGGCGACAGCGGCGGGAGCAGGCCGGCCAGCCGCTGGGCCAGCATGGTCTTGCCGGTGCCCGGCGGGCCGGTGAGGAGGAGGTGGTGGCCGCCCGCCGCCGCCACCTCCAGGGCCCACCTCGCCTCCGGTTGGCCGAGGACGTCGGCCAGGTCCGGGCCCGGTGGCGGCTCCCCCGCCTCGGGCTCCCCCGCCTCGGGCAGCTCGCCCTGGCCCGTGAGCCACGCCAGCACCTCGGCCAGCGTGGTCGCGCCGTGGACGGTCACGCCGTCCACCAGGGCGGCCTCCGGCAGGCACGGCGCCGGGACCACGGCCCTCGTCAGGTTCGCCCGTCGGGCGGCCAGCAGCGACGGGAGCACGCCCCTGATCGGGCGGACCCGGCCGTCCAGGGCCAGCTCGCCCAGCAGGACCGTGCCGGCCAGGGCCTCGCCAGGGATGGCCCTCGCCGCCGCCAGCACCACGCAGGCGAGGGCCAGGTCGTAGCCCGAGCCGTTCTTCGGCAGGGTGGCCGGGGACAGGCCCAGGGTCACGCGCTGGCTCGGCCAGTCGTGGCCGCTGTTGCGCACGGCCGCCTTGACGCGGTCCTTCGACTCGTGCAGGGCCGCGTCCGGGAGGCCCAGGAGCTGGGTGTTCACCACGCCCACGCCCACGTCGGCCTCGATCTCGACGGGGACGCCGTCCACGCCGAAGAGGGCCACCGACCACGCCCGCGCGAGCGCCATCACACACCCCGCACGTGGCGCAGGTGGATCCGCCCGGTGCGCGGCCACTCGATGGCCACGACGTCGTAGCGGACCTCCACGCGGCCGATCCGGTGCGCGGCCAGCCAGCTCAAGGCCGCCCGGCGCACGCGGGCCAGCTTCGTTCCGCCCACCGCCTCCAGGGGCGCGCCGCGGGAGGTGCCGGACCGGCACTTGACCTCCACCACGACGAGGCGGGCGCCGTCCGTGGCGACGATGTCCAGTTCGCCCTCCGGGCAGCGCCAGTTGCGCGCCAGGACGGACAGGCCCTGCCCCTCCAGGTAGCGGCAGGCCGCGTCCTCACCCCGTTTGCCCAGCTCCGTCGCGGTGCTCATGGTCCCTCCCCGGTCGTCGGTCTCGGGATCGACCTTGCCGGGGAGGGTGGGTGCGGGCCACGGGGGAACCGGGAACTGTGGACAACTCGCGGCGGTGGTGATGGATGAACCGGAATTGTCGGGGTTGTGTGCTAATGGCCCCGAAAGAGGCGCCGACAGGGCCTCAACGCCGCGCAGGGGCCCACCGAACGGTGAGCCCCTGCGACGTGACGGGTGTCAGGAGTTGAACGGGCCGTCCTCGGGCAACCGGAGTTCCGGCTTGTCCAGCTCCTCCACGTTGACGTCCTTGAAGGTGATCACCCGGACGTTCTTGACGAACCGGGCGGGGCGGTACATGTCCCACACCCAGGCGTCGGACATCCGCACCTCGAAGTAGACCTCGCCGTCCGCGTTGCGGACCTGCACGTCCACCGAGTTGGCCAGGTAGAACCGCCGCTCGGTCTCCACGACGAACGAGAACTGGCTGACGATGTCGCGGTACTCCTTGTACAGCGACAACTCCATCTCGGTCTCGTACTTCTCGAGATCCTCTGCACTCATTACGCCTCCGCGCGGGTGTTCATCTGATCCGCGCCCCTCCTCGTCGCGAGCCTGCCACCGCCGGTGTGCCGGGGTGCTCCATTCTGGACCACGCCGGCGGTCGAGGCTCCGCGCGCCACCGGGTGCGGCGGCTCCAGCCCGTGCTCCCGGGCCGCAGCCGCCACATTCGCATACGACCAGCGGTGTTGCGCACTCGGCCCGTGCTCCAGCAGCGCGGCGGCGTGGTCGGCGGTGCTGTAGCCCTTGTGCACGTCGAACCCGTAGGCGGGCAGCTCCTCGTGCAACCCGGTCATGATCCGGTCCCGCGTCACCTTGGCCAGCACGGACGCGGCGGCCACGCACGCGGCCACCCGGTCGCCCTTGACCACCGGCACGTTCGGCGCGGTCAGCCCCGGCACGGGGAAGCCGTCGGTCAGCACGTACCCGGGATGTGCACCCAATCGGGCGACAGCCCGGCGCATCCCCTCGATGTTCGCCACGTGCACGCCGATCAGGTCGACCTCGGCGGCCGGCACCACGACCACCGCGTAGTCCTGCGCGCGCTCCAGCAGCAGGTCGTAAATCCGCTCGCGGGCGGGCGCGGTGAGCAGCTTGGAGTCGGTGAGCCCTTCGAACCTCGCCGCGTCACCGGCCTTGAGCACGCACGACGCCACGACCAGGGGACCCGCGCAGGCGCCTCGACCCGCCTCGTCCACGCCCGCCACGGGACCGAGGCCGCGCCGGTCCAGCGCGGCCTGGAAGGCCCACATGCCCGCGGCCTGCCGAACCTGCGCGCGGGGCGGCTTGCCGATCACCCCTCGACCCTATCCCAGCCCCGAGCGCCTCAGCCGCGCCCTCACCCGCCTGCCGACCAGCAGCACGGGCCACGCGGCGGCCAGGCCCGCGCCGGCGGGCAGGGCGTCCTGCCACGCGGGCGCGCCCAGCGACACGGCCTGCGGGTCGTGGTCGCCCACGCCCTGCCAGCGCGACGGCGGCAGCACGACCACCCGCGCCTTGCCGACCACGTTCTCCACCGGCACGAGCCCGGCCTCGCCGCCACCGCCCTGGCACCGCGAGTCGCACGAGTCGTTGCGGTTGTCGCCCAGCACGAACAGGTACCCCTCGGGCACCTTGACCTCGGCGAACGACTCCTGCGCGGTGCTGCGGCCGAGCGCCCGGTACACGTACGGCTCGTCCAGCGGCCTGCCGTCCACCTGCACGCGGTTCTGGTCGTCGCAGCACTTCACGGTCTGCCCGCCGACCGCGACGACCCGCTTGACGAAGTCCTCCTCGTTCGCCGTGGGGAACCCCAGCAGCGAACCGGCGAACTGGACCGCCCTGGCCACCGGGTTGGCCGGCTCGGGCGCCTCGAAGTCGCGGTTGATCCAGCTGTCCGGGCCGTGGAAGACCACCACGTCACCCGGCGACGGCTCGGTGAAGTCGTAGGTGAGCTTGTCCACCAGCACGCGGTCGCCGAAGCACTCGCCGGTGCACCCGTGCAGGGTCTGCTCCATCGACTCCGACGGGATCATGTAGACCTTCGCCAGGAAGGTCTGGATCAACACCGCCAGCAGGACCGCCACACCGACGAGGATGGGCAGCTCCTTCCAGAAGGAGCCCTTCTTGGCGGCCTTCCGGCGCGTGCTCGCGCGCCAGCGCTCGACCTTCTCCTCGTGCTCGGGGTCCTCGCCGTCGGCAGGACCCCGGGACGGTGCGACGTCTACCACCCGCTCAGCGTACCGATCAGGGCTGTGTGGCCCTGGTCAACCGCCTGCGCACCTTACGGGTGAAGAACAGGACCGGCCACGCCGCGGCCAGGCCCGCACCCGCCGGGATCGCGCTCTGCCACGCGGGCGCGCCCAGCGACACGGCCTGCGGGTTGTGATCGCCGATGCCCTGCCAGCGCGACGGCGGCAGCACGATCACCCGGGCCTTGCCGATCACGTTCTCCTCGGGCACGACACCGGCCAGGCCGCCGCCGCCCTGCTTGCGGGAGTCGGTGGAGTTGGTGCGGTTGTCGCCCATCACCCAGAGGTGGCCCTCGGGCACCGTGACCGGCTCGAACGGCTCGTGGTTCTCCGGCGACGTGCCGGGCTGCCAGTAGATGTACGGCTCGTCCAGCGGCTTGCCGTCGACCTTGACCCGGTGCTGGTCGTCGCAGCACTCCACGGTCTGGCCGCCGGTGGCGATGACCCGCTTGACGAAGTCCCGCTCGTTCGGCGGCGCGAGGCCCACCAGGGACGCGATCGAGTGCAGGCCCCTGACCACCGGGTTGCTCGACTCCTCGGTGGTGAAGTCGTTCTGGCCCCACGAGTCGGGGCCGCGGAACACCACGACCTCGCCCGGCTCGATCTCGGTGAAGTCGTAGACCAGCTTGTCCACCAGCACCCGGTCGTTGTTGCAGCCGGGGCAGCCGTGGAGGGTCTCCTCCATCGACTGCGACGGGATCACGTACACCCGCGCGAGGAAGGTCTGGATCAGGACGGTGAGCACCAGGGCCGTGGCGGCGAGCACGAGCAGCTCGCGCCACAGCGGGGGCTTCTTCTTGCCCTTGGCGGACTTGCCTCCCGCAGCCGCGTCCGGTGTGGACTCGGCTGCGGGATCCTGACCGTCTTCGTCAGCGGAGCGGTGCACGGGATCTGCCACGTGGGCAGGCTACTGGTTCCGCGTGAACCGGCCGTCAGGAGGCCGGCTTGGCCTCGCGCTTCTCGCGGATTTTGGCCGCCTTGCCGCGCAGGTCGCGCAGGTAGTACAGCTTCGCCCGGCGCACGTCGCCGCGGGTGGCGACCTCGATCTCGGAGATGTTCGGGGAGTGGATCGGGAAGGTGCGCTCGACACCGACGCCGAAGGAGACCTTGCGGACGGTGAAGGTCTCGCGGATGCCGCCGCCCTGGCGGCGGATCACGACGCCCTGGAACACCTGGACCCGCTCGCGGGAGCCCTCGATGACGCGGACGTGGACCTTCAGCGTGTCGCCCGGCCGGAAGTCCGGGATGTCGGAGCGCAGCGACTGGGCGTCAAGAGCGTCCAGGGTGTTCATCGGTGGTCCGTCCTCGTCCTCACGTGTATTGCGTACTCCCCCAGGGCGCGGTCCAGCCAACGTTTCACACGCGCGGGGGCGGGCTTGGCGCACGCCGGATGAGTTGAACCGGGTGCAGCAACCTGTCCAGTGTGCCAGACGCGGCCGGTCAGGACGAAATCGGCCCTGACCTGAGCTCGTCGAGCAGCTTGCGGTCGTGCTTGTCGAGGGCCTCCTCGGGCAGCGCCTCGACCAGTTCCGGGCGGCGTTCCCAGGTCCGGCGCAGCGCCTGGTCGCGGCGCCAGCGGTCGATCAGCCGGTGGTTGCCCGAGCGCAGGACCTCCGGCACGGCCAGCTCGCGCCACACCTCCGGGCGGGTGTAGCTGGGCCCCTCCAGCAGGCCGTCGGAGAACGAGTCCTCGGCGGCGGAGCGCGGGTTGCCCAGCACGCCGGGCAGCAGCCGGGCCACGGCCTCGACCACGACCAGGACGGCCACCTCGCCGCCCACCAGCACGTAGTCGCCGATGGAGACCTCGTCCACGCGCATCCGGCGGGACGCGTCGTCCACCACGCGCTGGTCGATGCCCTCGTACCGGCCGCAGGCGAACACCAGGTGCTCCTCGCCGGCCAGCTCGCGGGCCATCGCCTGGGTGAACGGCCGCCCGGCGGGCGTGGGCACGACCAGCCGGGTCTCCTCGGTGCAGACGGCGTCCAGCGCGTCGCCCCACACCTGCGGCTTCATCACCATGCCGGGGCCGCCGCCGTACGGGCTGTCGTCCACGGCCTTGTGCACGTCGTGCGTCCAGTCGCGCAGGTCGTGCACGCCGACCGAGATCAGGCCCCGGTCGATCGCCTTGCCGAGCAGCGCGGCCCGCAGGGGGTCCAGGTACTCGGGGAAGATCGTGACGACGTCAACCCGCATCGAGCAGGCCCTCGGGCGGGTCCAGCACCAGCCGGCCGCCCGGGACGTCGACGGCGGGGACGATGTCGCGGACGAACGGGACCATCGCCTCGTCGCCGGACTCGCGCACGATCACCAGCAGCTCGCCGCCCGGTCCGTGCAGGACCTCGCGGACGGTGCCGACCCTCGTGCCGTCGACCAGCTCGGCGACCAGGCCCTCCAGCTCGTGGTCGTAGAACTCGTCCGGGTCGCCGGTGGGCGGCAGGTCGTCCGTGCCGGCGAACAGCAGGGTGCCGCGCAGCGTCTCGGCGACGTCGCGCGTCAGGACCTCCTCGAAACGCACCAGCAGCCGCCCGGAGTGGTTCCGGGCGGCTGCGACGGTGAGGTTGCGGGACGTCCCGTCACGCAGCTTGGCGACCAGCACCGAGCCCGGCGCGAACCGGGTCTCGGGCAGGTCGGTGCGCAGGTCGACGGCGAGTTCGCCACCGATGCCGTGCGCCTTGGCCACTCGGCCGACGACGACGTCCATGCGCGCGCTCAGCGATCGGTGTCGACCACGTCGACGCGCACGCCACGACCACCGATGCCGGCCATCACGGTGCGCAGCGCGGTCGCGGTGCGGCCGGACCGGCCGATCACCTTGCCGAGGTCGTCCGGGTGGACGTGGACCTCCAGCGTGCGACCGCGCCGGGTCGTGACCAGGTTCACCCGGACGTCGTCCGGGTGGTCGACGATGCCCCGAACGAGGTGTTCGAGGGCGTCAGCCAACAAGCTCACGCCTCGTCCTTGGCGGCTTCGGCGGCGGGCTCGGCGTCCGCCTTCTTGGCGTCGTCCTTCTTGGCCGACTTCTTCTTCGGCGTGGTGGCCTCGGTCGTCGGCTCCTCGCCGGCGGCGGCCAGCGCGGCGGCGAACAGGTCCGCCTTGCTCGGCTTCGGCTCCTTGAGCTTCAGCGTGCCCTCGGCGCCCGGCAGGCCCTTGAACTTCTGCCAGTCACCGGTGATCTCCAGCAGGCGCTGCACGGGCTCGGTCGGCTGCGCGCCGACGCCCAGCCAGTACTGGGCCCGGTCGGTGTCGACCTGGATCAGCGACGGCTCTTCCTTCGGGTGGTACTTGCCGATCGTCTCGATGGCCTTGCCGCTGCGACGGGTGCGCGCGTCGGCGACGACGATGCGGTAGTACGGCTGACGGATCTTGCCAAGCCGCTGAAGCTTGATCTTGACGGCCACGGGTGTGGGTGCTCCTCGTGCTCTGATGTGCTCAGGTTGGGCAGTCCTCACCCGAGTGGGGCGCGGGTGGTGAAAGCCCAGTTGTCTGGGGCGCCACGGCACGGTGAGAGGGACCGACCTCGGCGAACAACCAACAATTGTGCCAGACGACCCTAGTCCGCGACGAACCGGGCCACCGTTGTGCCCCGGGACTCCAGTTCGGCGCGGATCCGCCGGGCGTGCTCGACCGCTCCCGGGGTGTCCCCGTGGACGCAGACGGACTCGACCCGGGCCGGCACGACGGTGCCGTCCACGGCCACCAGCTCGCCGTGCTCGGCCAGCCTCAGCACCTGCGCCAGCACGGCGTCCGCGCTGGTCAGGACCGCGTTGGGCAGCCGGCGTGACACCAGCGCGCCCTCCGGGGTGTAGGCGCGGTCGGCGAACGCCTCGCGCACGGCGCGCAGGCCGGCCCGCCCGGCGTGGTGGAGCAGCCGGGAGCCGGGCAGCCCGAGCACCGGCAGGTCGCCGAACGCCCGGACGCCCTCCACCACGGCCCGCGCCTGCTCGTCGTGGTGCACGGTGGCGTTGTAGAGCGCTCCGTGCGGCTTCACGTAGGACACCCGGGTGCCTGCCGCGCGGGCGCACGCGTCGAGCGCGCCCACCTGGTACAGCACCTCGTCGGCCAGCTCGGCCGGGTCGGCGTCGATGAAGCGGCGGCCGAAGCCGGCGAGGTCGCGGTAGGACACCTGGGCGCCGACGGCCACGCCGCGCGCGGCGGCCCCCCGGCACACCCGCCGCATGGTCGACGGGTCGCCCGCGTGGAAGCCGCAGGCCACGTTCGCGCTGGTGACGACGTCGAGCAGGGCGTCGTCGTCGCCCAGGCGCCAGATGCCGAACCCCTCGCCGAGGTCGCTGTTGAGGTCGATCACGCGGGCATCACCCCGATGGAGACGAGCAGGAGGGTCAGGCCGGGCAGGAAGTTGTTGATCACGTGCGCGACCACGCTGGCGGTCAGCCTGCGGGTGATCAGCCGGGCGATGCCGATCGGCAGGGCGATCACGATCAGCAGCGAGGTGCGCAGCGGCTCCAGGTGGCTCGCGGCGAAGATCAGGGTGGTGAGCGTGAACGCCGCCCAGCGGCTCCAGCGCTGCCGCTCGATCGCGCCCCAGAGCAGGCCCCGGTAGATGATCTCCTCGCAGACCGGGCCCAGGAAGCAGACGTAGCAGAACATGGCCACGGCGGCGGCCACCGGCAGCCCCGCGCCGTCGACCAGCTCGCCGATCGCCGAGGTCGCGTTCTTGTCACCGACCGCGCGCGACCAGATCACCGCGGCGACGTAGGTCAGCACCAGGCCGAGCGCGCCCAGCTTGAGGCCGATCTTGACGTCGGCCCGGTTCCAGCCCAGGCGCAGGTCCTGCCACGGGCCGTTGCCGCGCACGTAGGTGATGACGACCGCCACGGTCGCCGCGAGGACGGTGGGCACGATCGAGCCGACCAGGATGAACGCCACCGACGAGCCGATGTCCGTGCCGGAGGTGCGGGCCAGCGCGGTGATGAACACGGCGCTGAGGATGAAGACGGCCTCCACCAGCAGGAAGGCGCCGAAGCCCCAGCGCTGGCCGGTGCGTTCCGGCTCCGGTTCCCGCTTCACGGCGCGGACGCTCGCGATCAGTCCCGTCGGGGGTTCGTCCGGTGGTTCCACAGCCATCCACCCTAATCAGCCGGTGTACAGGTACACGGCGGGCAGCAGGTTGTTCGTCGCGTGGGCCACCACGCTGGACGCTGCCCGTCCGGTGATCATCCGGGCCGCGCCGATGGCGAGCCCCTGGGCGAAGAGGCCGAACATGCGCCAGCTCTCCTCGTGGAGGAACGCGAAGACCAGGGCGGTGAGGGCCAGGACCACGCCCTTCGGGATCTTGTAGTGCGCCAGGGCCTGCCACAGCGCGCCCCTGGTGAGCAGCTCCTCGGTCAGCGGCGCGCCGAGGAAGACGAACAGGGCCGCGGCGGCCAGCCAGACCGTCCGCCCGCCGGACAGGGCCTCGATCTGCTCCACGCCGGTGGTCGGGTCGGGGTTGACGCGCAGCAGGATCGTGCCCAGCAGCCAGGCGGCCAGCAGCGCCGCGCCGCCCATGACCAGGCCCACCTTGAGGTCGCGCGCGGTGGGCCACAGGCCGAAGTCGCGGTTCGGGCCGCTGCCCAGGCGCCACGACACCACGGCCGGGCCGAGCCCCAGCAGGACGTTGGGCAGGAAGACCAGGAGCAGCAGCGGGCCCAGCACCGGCGGGTCGGCGATGTCCACCTCGGCGAAGCGGTCGGCGGTGGCGGCGGTGAAGACCAGCGTGGCCAGGTAGTAACCGCCCAGCCCGGTGAAGAACGCCAGGAACGCCCAGTGCCCGCGACCGGTGTCCTGGATGTCCTGTTCCGCCACCCGTCCGAAAGTACTGGGCCGCGGACGTGCGGTGCCGCCCGAGTTCGGTCAAGATCACCCTGACGGCGGCACGCATGCGTTCGGGGTGCCCGCTTGAGCAGGAAGAATTCCACCGGGAGCGGGGTTTCACCGAACTGTCGGCACCGGGGGGCGCGGGCCGGGCGCGCCGGCCGCGCGACCGTCAGCCGTGGATCCGGCCCCTCAACATCACCAGTTTCGGCCGGCGCAGCGCGGCCAGGTCCGCGCGCGGGTCCGACTCGTAGACCACGACGTCGGCCGCGGCGCCCTCGGTGAGCGACGGGAAGCCCAGCCACTCGCGGGCCGCCCAGGAGGCCGCGCCCAGCGCCCGCTCGGCCGTCAGGCCGACCCGGTGCAGCGCCTCGACCTCGTCGACGACCCGGCCGTGCGCGATGCCGCCGCCCGCGTCGGTGCCCGCGAACACCGGCACGCCCGCCTCCACGGCCTTGGCCACGGTCCGCTCCACGCGCGCGTGCAGGTCCCGCATGTGCGCCTGGTAGACCGGGTACCTGTCCGCGCCCGCCGCGATCGACGGGAAGTTCTCGACGACGTTGATCAGGGTGGGCACCAGGGCCGTGCCGTTGCGCGCCATCAGCTCGATCGTGTCGTCGGTCAGGCCCGTGCCGTGCTCGACGCAGTCGATGCCCGCGTTGAGCAGCGCCGGCAGGGCTTCCTCGCCGAACACGTGCGCGGTGACCCTGGCCTTGGCCTCGTGGGCGACCTTGATCGCCTCGGTGAGCACGTCCTCGGTCCACAGCGGCGCCAGGTCGCCGGTGTCCCGGTCGATCCAGTCGCCGACGAGCTTGACCCAGCCGTCGCCGTCGGCGACCTGCTCGGCCACCGCGGCGGGCAGGTCGGCCGGGTCCTCCAGCTCGTGGCCCAGGTACCGGATGTAGCGCTTGGGCCGGGCCAGGTGGCGGCCGGCCCGGATGACGCGCGGCAGGTCCAGTCGCTCCTGGAGCGGCCTGGTGTCCAGGGGCGAGCCGCAGTCGCGCAGCAGCAGCGCGCCCGCGTCGCGGTTGGCCAGCGCCTGGTCCACGGCCCCGGGCAGGTCGACCGCGCCGCGGGGCCCGAGGCCGACGTGGCAGTGCGCGTCCACCAGGCCGGGCACGAGGTACCCGCCGTCGGACACCGTGGTCGCGCCGGGCACCGGGCGGGTGCGGATGCGGCCGTTGACCACCCAGAGGTCCCGCGGCGCGCCGCCCTCGGGGAGGACGACGCCCCTCAGGTGCAGGCCGGTCACTTGCCGAACTTCAGCTTCGACGGGTCGAAGCCGGGCGGGAGCTGGTCGAGGCCGCCCAGGCCGGGCGGCAGCTCGGGCGCGCCGCCGGGGGGCATCATGCCGGGCGGCATCATCCCGGGCATGCCGGGCATCCCGGGGAAGCCGCCGCGCACCTTCGGCGGCGTCGGGCCGCGACCCTTCCCCTTCTTCCCCTTCTTGCCCTTGCCCTTGCGGTTGTTCTTGCCACCGCCGCCGCCCGGCAGGCCGAACCGGCCCGCCATCTGGCTCATCATCTTGCGCGCCTCGAAGAAGCGGTTGACCAGGTCGTTGACGTCGCTGACCCGGACGCCCGAGCCGTTGGCGATGCGCAGCCTGCGGGAGGCGTTGATGATCTTGGGGTCGTCGCGCTCGGCCGGCGTCATGCCGCGGATGATCGCCTGGACCCGGTCGAGGTGCTTCTCGTCGAGGTTGGCGAGCTGGTCCTTCATCTGGTTCGCGCCCGGCAGCATGCCCAGGAGGTTGGCGATGGGCCCCATCTTGCGCAGGGCCAGCATCTGCTCCAGGAAGTCCTCCAGCGTCAGCTGGCCGGAGCCGAGCTTGACCGCGGCGGCCTCGGCCTGCTGGGCGTCGAACGCCTGCTCGGCCTGCTCGATGAGGGTGAGCATGTCACCCATGCCGAGGATGCGGCTCGCCATCCGGTCCGGGTGGAAGACGTCGAAGTCCTCCAGCTTCTCGCCGTTGGAGGCGAACAGGATCGGCTGGCCGGTGACCTCGCGGACGCTGAGCGCGGCGCCACCGCGGGCGTCGCCGTCGAGCTTGGTGAGCACCACGCCGGTGAAGCCGACGCCGTCGCGGAACGCGGTGGCCGTGTTGACCGCGTCCTGGCCGATCATCGCGTCGACCACGAACAGCACCTCGTCGGGCTGCACGGCGGCGCGGATGTCGACCGCCTGGCGCATCATCTCCTCGTCGACGCCCAGGCGGCCCGCGGTGTCGACCACGACGACGTCGTGCTGCGCCCGCTTGGCCTCCTCGACGCCGCGGCGGGCCACGCCCACCGGGTCGCCGACGCCGTTGCCGGGCTCGGGCGCGAACACGGGCACGCCCGCGCGCTCGCCGACCACCTGGAGCTGGGTCACCGCGTTGGGCCGCTGGAGGTCGCACGCCACGAGCAGCGGCGTGTGGCCCTGGCCCTTGAGCCACCGGGCGAGCTTGCCCGCCAGGGTCGTCTTGCCCGCGCCCTGGAGGCCGGCGAGCATGATGACCGTCGGCGGCGTCTTGGCCAGGTTCAGCCTGCGGGTCTCCCCGCCGAGGATGCCGACCAGCTCCTCGTTGACGATCTTGACGACCTGCTGCGCCGGGTTCAGCGCCTGCGAGACCTCGGAGCCCTTGGCCCGCTCCTTGACGCTGGCGATGAAGGAGCGCACCACGGGGAGCGCGACGTCGGCCTCCAGCAGCGCGACCCGGATCTCGCGCGCGGTGGCGTCGATGTCGGCGTCGGAGAGCCGCCCCTTGCCCCGCAGGTTCTGCAGGACCGAGGTGAGCCGGTCGGAGAGGGTGTTGAACACGGTGCCGCCAGACCTCGCACGTCGGATTCCGCCACTGGTCACCCGCCAGGGTAGCCGTTCACGCGACGGTCGCCGAAAGCCGCAGGCGGTCACGGCGGGTGAGCACGGTCAGGCCCTGCCAGCCGCGCGGCGGGCGGCCCGACCGGAAGCGGGTCCGCAGCCGGGCGGCGCGGCGCACGTGCCGGGCGAACGACCGGGAGTTCAGCAGCCTGCCCCGCTCGACCTGGCCCGACAGGGCCTCCTCGGGGCTGGCGTCGAGCCACACGAAGTGCCGGGACCGGTTGGTCAGCAGCCCGACGACCACCAGGCCGGCCCGGGTGGTGGGCCGGGTGGACGGCTCGTGCACCAGCAGCAGGCTGCGGGTGGCGGTGATCGCGTACCAGAGGATGCGGGTGCGGTGCACGAGGTGCACCACCGGGCGGTAGCAGCGGTAGGGGACGGCCCCGGGGACCACGCCCACGAGGTGGGCGCGCACCTGGTCGGAGTCCAGCACGACCGCCGGCTCACCCCCGGTGTCGGCGGCGGCGAGCAACGTCGTCTTGCCCGCGCCCGGCAGGCCGGCCAGCACGACGAGTGAACGCGGCCTCACGGCGACGGCGGTCATCGCTTCCATACTAAAGAGACGTTTCGGACGCCGCCGAGTTCCGAACCGCCGGTCCCGGCTGCCGGAGCGGCGCCGGCGGGCGGTGGCCCGGGGGCGGCACAACCCCTCGATGAGCCGCTCCCGGACCACTTCGGTGACGACACCCCCCGGGGTGGTCCCCCGTCGTCACGCCGCAAAGCCTGCCCCGCCGGCGGCGCACCCGGCAGCGTGAGCACCCGCAGGGGTCGTGCGTAGACCTACCTGGTTCACCGGGAGCCCTCGGTTCACCGGGAGGCGGCGACCACCGCGCGTTCGACCGCGTCCCGGCGGGCGCGCCCGAGGCCGTCCGCCGCGGTGAGCGCGAAGGAGTCCACGACCGTGGAGCCCAGGGTGGACACCCGCGCCCACACCACGTCCACGCCGGAGCGCTCCAGCGCGTCGGCGACGCGGTGCAGCAGCCCGATCCGGTCGGCCGCCCGCAGCTCCAGCACCACCGCGCCGGTCGACTCGTCGTCGAACCACAGCACCTTCGGCGGTGGCGGGTCCTGCGGAGGCCCGCCGTAGTCGCGCTCCTTGGCGGCGAGCTTCTCGGACAGCGCCAGCGAGCCGTCCACCGCCCTGGTGAGCTGCTCGCGCAGCAGCGTCACGTCCGGCAGCGAGCCGAACCTCGGCGAGACGGTGAAGACGTCCACGGCCGCGCCCTCGTGCGAGCGCAGCGCGGCGGCGTGCACCTCCAGCGAGTTCAGCGCCAGCACCCCCGCGGCCCGCGAGAGCAGGCCGGGGCGGTCCGGCGCGACGACCGTGACGACGGCGGTGCCGCCGCTCGCGTCGAGCAGCACGTCGGGCCTGCCGCTGCCGGCCGCGGCCCGCGCCAGGTCGCGCTGCCGCTGGTCCAGGGGTTCCGGCTCGGGCAGCGGGTCGCCCGCCATCGCCGTGCGGCAGCGGCCGACCAGGTCGTTGACCAGCGACGCCTTCCAGTCCGTCCACACGCCCGGCCCGGTGGCCAGCGCGTCGGCCTCGGCCAGCGCGTGCAGCAGCTCCAGCAGCACCGGGTCGCCGCCGAGCGTGTCCACCACCCGGCGCACGGTCGCCTCGTCCTCCACGTCCCGGCGGGTCGCCGTGTGCGGCAGGAGGAGGTGGTGGCGCACCAGCGCGGTGAGCGTGACCACGTCCTGGGGCCACAGGCCGAGGCGCTCGGCGACCTGCGTGGTCAGCGCCGCGCCGACCTCGGAGTGGTCGGCCTGCCTGCCCTTGCCGATGTCGTGCACCAGGGCGCCCAGCAGGAGCAGGTCCGGGCGCGAGACCCGGGTGACCAGCCGGGCCGCGTGCGCCGTGGCCTGCACGAGGTGGCGGTCCACGGTCCAGGTGTGGGCGGCGTCGCGCGGCGGCAGGTCGCGCACCGCGCCCCACTCCGGGAACAGCCTGCCCCACAGCCCGGTGCGGTCCAGGGCCTCCACCACGTCGATCAGGCCCGTGCCGCTGCCCAGCAGCGCCAGCAGCTCGTCGCGGGCCTCCCGGGGCCACGGCTGCCGCAGCTCGGGCGCCGAGTCGGCGAGCTTGGCCAGGGTGCCCGCGGCGATCGGGTGCTTGCCGCGCGCGGCGGCCGTGGCCACCCTCAGCAGCAGCGCCGGGTCGCGGCCGGGCAGGGCGTCCCGGGCCAGCGCCACCTCGGCGCCGTGCAGCACGACGCCCTCGTCCAGGGGCCGCCGGGCGGGAGCCCTCCGCAGCGGCGACCGCGCGAACACCCCCAGCCCGCGCTTGGGCGCCGCGGCCCGCGCCGTGCGCATGGCCACGTCCACGGCGTACACGACGGTGCGCGCCGCCGAGGACATCGCCCGCGCGAGCGCGAAGCGGTCCGGCAGGCCCAGGGCCGCCGCCACCTCGTCGCCGTCCTGCGCGCGCAGCACGTCGCGCGGCCGACCGGCCACCCGGCGCAGCTCCGTGCGCACGTCCAGCAGCAGCTTGCGCGCCTCCTCGACCTCCGCCGACGGCCGGTCGGTCAGCTGCGCGGCGCTCAACGCGTCCAGCAGCGTCACGTCGCGCAGCCCGCCGCGGCCGTGCTTGAGGTCGGGCTCCACGCGGTGCGCGACCTCGCCGCTGCGGGCCCACCGCCGCGAGGCGGACTCGGCCATCTCGTCCAGCCTGCCGCGCACGCCGGAGCGCCACGCCTGGCGCGCGCCGTCGGCCAGGCGGCGGGTGACCTCCTGGTCGCCCGCGAGGTGCCGGGCGTCCAGCAGGCCCAGCGCGGTGCGCAGGTCGGAGGACGCGACCCGCAGCGCCTCGCCGACCGTGCGCACCGAGTGGTCCAGGCCGATGCCGGAGTTCCACAGCGGGTACCACAGCTTCTCGGCCACCGTGTCGACGCCCTTGTGCCCGTTGTGCACCAGGACCAGGTCCAGGTCGGAATAGGGCACCAGCTCTCGCCTGCCCAGACCCCCCACGGCGGCCAGGGCGGCGCCGCTGCCCGGCCCGCCCACACCCGCCTGCGTGGCGTGCGCGGTGAGCCAGAACTCGTGCAGGTCCACCAGCGCCTCGCGCAACGACTCCCCCGTCAGACGGCGCCGACCTGGCGCGAGCAGCCGATCGCGTGCCCGCACCAGGTCGTCAGCCGTGACGACGGCCGTCTCGGTGTTGTCCATTACGGCCGTCTCCCCTTCCCTACAGGGCGTCCGAGCCGCGCTCCCCGGTCCGGACCCGGATGACCGTGTCGACGGGGGTCACCCACACCTTCCCGTCACCGATCTTGCCGGTGCGCGCGGCCTCCACGACGGCGTCCAGGACCTTGTCCACGGCCGCGTCGTCGATCAGCACCTCGATGCGCAGCTTGGGCACGAAGTCGACGGCGTACTCGGCGCCGCGGTAGACCTCGGTGTGGCCCTTCTGCCTGCCGTAGCCCTGCACCTCGCTGACGGTCATGCCGAGCACCCCCAACTGCTCCAGGGATGCCTTCACGTCGTCCAGGGTGAACGGCTTGATGATCGCTGTGACCAGCTTCATGACTTGTTGCTCCCCTCAAGGACAGCGGTGGCGCCGGCGGCGACACTGGGCTTGCTCGCGCCGCGGGTGCCGAGGCCGCTGCCGAACTCGTAGGCGGTCTCCGCGTGCTCCGCCTCGTCGATGCCGCCGACCTCGGCCTCCTCGTCGGCGCGGAAGCCGACCGTGATCTTGACCAGGTAGCCGAGCAGCAGGCTGAGCACGAAGGAGTACGCGAGCACCGCGACCGCGCCGACGGCCTGCCGCCACAGCTGGTCCACGCCGCCGCCGTAGAAGAGGCCGTTGACGCCCGCCGGGGCGGCGTCGCTGGCGAAGAAGCCGATCAGCAGGGTGCCGGACAGGCCGCCGACCAGGTGCACGCCGACCACGTCGAGCGAGTCGTCGAAGCCGAAGCGGTACTTGAGGCTGACCGCCAGGGCGCACAGCGCGCCGGTGATCGCGCCGATCGCGATGGCGCCGAGCGGGGTGACCGACGAGCAGGCCGGGGTGATCGCGACGAGACCCGCGACGATGCCGGAGGCGGCGCCGAGGGTGGTGGCGTTGCCGTCGCGGACGCGCTCCACCAGCAGCCAGCCGAGCATCGCGGCCGACGTGGCGACCAGGGTGTTGACGAAGGTGACGCCGGCGGTGGCGTTGGCGGCGACCGCGGAGCCCGCGTTGAAGCCGAACCAGCCGAACCACAGCAGGCCGGCGCCCAGGACGACCAGCGGGAGGCTGTGCGGCTTCATCCGGTCCTTCGGCCAACCGACGCGCTTGCCGAGGACCAGCGCCAGCGCCAGGCCCGCCGCGCCGGCGTTGATGTGCACCGCCGTGCCGCCGGCGAAGTCGATGGCGGCCAGCTGGTTGGCGATCCAGCCGCCCGGGTCGACGACGTTGCCCGCCTCGTCCTTGCCGTCGAAGTCGAAGACCCAGTGGGCGACCGGGAAGTAGACGATGACCGACCAGAGGCCCGCGAACAGCAGCCAGGGGCCGAAGCGGGCGCGGTCGGCGATGGCACCCGAGATCAGCGCCACCGTGATGATGGCGAACATCGCCTGGAACGCGACGAACACCGTGGCCGGCAGCGTGCCGGACAGCGCGTCGGGGCTGAGCAGGCCGTCAAGGCCGAAGAACTCGAAGGGCGCGCCCAGCAGACCCGCGCCGACGTCCTTGCCGAACGCCATCGAGTAGCCGACGAGGACCCAGAGCACACCGACAACGCCGATGGCACCCAGGCTCATCATCATCATGTTGAGCACGCTCTTGGACCGGACCATGCCCCCGTAGAAGAAGGCGAGGCCCGGTGTCATCAACAGCACCAGCGCGGCACTGGTGAGTACCCAGGCGGTGTCCCCTGTATCCACTGTCGACCTCCACTGCACGTCGGTTGCAGGGAGCATCGGTATGTCCTGTTTCACGCGGTTGCGCCGAAGGTTTCGCGCCGGTGAACTGTCCGGGACCCGGTGTTACGGGCACGTTTCGCGCGCTTGAAGGAACCCGTTCTTCCCGCGATCAGTCCTCCCGACCGGGGAATCGCCGGTGACGGACCGTGTGAGCGACCCTCGCCCCGGGGTGGCGCCCGGGTCTCCGGTCGCGGTGGCGACGACGGTGGGTCACGACCGCTCCGGTAGGGCGGGCCGGCGCGGCCGGGCCGATCGGCGCACGGCCCTCCCGCGACGGCGCGAGCCCCCCACCCCGAGGGGCGACGAGGGCGG
>NZ_JBHWIE010000056.1:0-33990 GCF_042732085.1 Actinosynnema sp. NPDC059797 | reverse complement strand
GTCGACCGACCGCGCGTGGTCGAGGGCGACCGGGTCACCGGCCGCCAGCAGGTCGGCGAACCGCCGCACCCGGCCGGCCGCCGAGATCCGGTCCTGCTGCCCGGCCAGCAGGCCCGCGGTGTACGCGCGCTGCGCGGCCGGGGCGTGCGCGGCGAGCCACGACAGCATGCGCATGGCGTCGTCCAGGTCGCGCGGGCTGCACGCCTCGTGGATCTCCCGCAAGGTCGCCGTGGCGTGCACCGCCAGCACCTTGTCGTGGACGGCGCGGGACAGGCCGCGGCGACCGCGTTCCTCGCCCACGTCGGTCACCACCGCGAGGTCGCCCGCGGTCAGCGGCACGTCGGCGGTGACGCAGTCGAGGGTGCGGCGCCGGATGTGGACGGCGAACTCCACCATCCGGTCGTGGTCGGCCGGCGTGGTGGAGGTGGCCCGGTACTCGGGCAGCGCGTCGGTGCACAGGGCGACGACGCGCTCGCCGTTCTCCCCGGCGCGCCCGCGCAACGCGTCGAACAGGTCTCCCATGGCGCCCCGTCAGCTGTAGGCGCCGGCGAGGGCGCGGGTCACGGCCGTGCTCAGGACCAGGACGCCGCGCGCCGAGGCGGGGTCGAGCCCGGTGAGGTGGCGCACCCGGTCGAGCCGGTAGTCCAGGGTGCGCGGGTGCACCGACAGCGCCGCCGCGGTCCGGGTGCGGTGCATGTCGTTGCGGTAGAAGGCGTCGAGGGTGGCGACCAGGTCGGGGCCGTCCGCCAGCCGGCGCGCCGTCTCGCCCAGCCACGCGTCGACCGGCGGCACCGCCGCCGCGCCCAGTTCGGCGAACAGGTCTTCGCGGTAGCGCACCTCGCCGGCGCGGTGGCCCGGCGGCGCGACCCGGCAGACCTGCCGGGCCTCGTCCAGCGCGCCGCCCGGCGCACCGCCCGGGCACCGCGCCGCGCCGACCGCGCACGGCACGTCCACCCGGTCGACGAAGTCCCGCACCACCTCGCGGGTCCGCTCCTCGGCCGCCGCCGGCTCGTCCGCCCCGACCAGCGCGACGAACTCGGCCGGGTCCTCCCAGCGCACCGGGAGCCAGTGGCGCGCCAGCAGGTCGGTCAGGAGGTCGGCGCGCCCGGCGGCGTCCGGCGCCGGGCCGGGCACCCGCACCACGGCCACCACGACGTGCTCGTGCCGGGGCATCGCCAGCCCGGCGGCCACGTCGTCGGCGAAGGCGTCGCCGGCCAGCAGCAGCGACACCAGCGACCGCACGCGGTCCACCACGGGCCGCAGCGCCTCCTGGCCGCGCAGGTAGCCCCGCGTGTACGCGGCCTGCGCCACCGCGCCCTGGTCGGGCAGCCAGCGCAGGGCGTGCATCACGTCGGTCACGTCCCCCGGCGTGGCCGCCTCGTGGACCTCCCGGAGGGTGAGCGAGGTGTGCAGCGCGAGGACGCGGCGCTGCGCGACCGGCGACACCCCCGCCGCACCGCGCTCCCGGCCGACCGAGACCATGACGGCGAGGTCGTCCTCGCCGAACGGCCGGTCCTCGGCGGCGAGTGCGACGGTCCGCTCGCGGAGGAACAACGCGAAATCCAACAATCCGGTCCGCGACCGGGTGTCAGTCGACATCAGGTGGAAATCGGGCAGTTCCCGGACGTAGGCGTCCACGGCGCGCCTGCTGTGCCGGGCGACCATGCCCTGCCACCGGGCGAACAAATCCCCCATGCTCCCCCAACCCCCATGTCTTCCCAGCCGAAGCAGGGTCGCGCCGAACCGCTCCGAACGGGTACCGCCTAACGGCGCAAAACCCGCCTGAACAAAGGAAGAAAAGGACCCCGATAATTCTTCGCCGCGCGGATGGATCAGACCGCCCTCGCGCGCCCTTACCCATGCCCCCGCCGGCCCCGCCCTCGCGCCTGCCCTCGCCCACCCCCCTCGCCCGCCCTCGCCCACGGCCGGTCCCGCCCTCGCCCACCCCTCCCCTGTCCCCCTTCTCCCCCGAGCGCGCCGATCAGGGCGACGGGCCGCCAGAGCCGAACGCGGGCACGGGTGCCCGCCGGCCGGTCGATCCTCGGCCCGCGCATTCCGGAATTCGGGAAATACCGGGGTGGATCGCGGCGCCGGGCCGGTACGTTGAACCGCATGGCGACCGTTCACGCGCTGACGTTGTACCCGATCAAGGGGTGTGCCGGGGTCGTCGTGGAACGGGCCGAGGTCACCGCGACCGGGTTGGCCCACGACCGGTTGTTCGCGCCGGTCAAGCCGAACGGCGACGTCATCTGGCAGGGCGAGGCGCCGATGCTGGCCACGATCCGGTGCCGGGTGCTGCACGACGGCGCGAAGCTGGAGCTGAGCGCGCCCGGCGCCGGCGAACTGGTGCTGGACGTGGCGGTGGACGGGAAGACCCACCCGGCGGGGGTGGAGAGGTGGCCCGGGTCGGGGATCGACCAGGGCGACGAGGTGGCCGAGTGGCTGACCGGCGTGCTCGGCAGGCCCGCCCGCCTGGTGCGCGAGCCGGCCTGGTCGAGCCGGGGCCGGGACGAGGTCGACCCGAACGCGCTGCTGGTCCTCTCGCTGTCCACCCTGGACGGCCTGAACGCCCGGATCGCGGAGCGGGGCGCCGACCCGGTCCCGATGGACCGGTTCCGGCCCAACATCGTGGTCGACGGGTGGCCCGAGCCGCACACCGAGGACCGGGTGCGCCGAATGGCGGTCGGCGGCGCCGAGGTCGGCTTCGGCGAGCTGGCCATCCGCTGCGCGGTCACCCTCGTCGACCAGTCCGCCGGGGTCCGCGTCGGCCCCGAGCCGCTGCGCACGCTGGCCGACTACCGCCGCGAACCGGACGGCGTCAGCTTCGGCCTGAAGGCCGCGGTGCTCAGCCCCGGCCACATCGCCGTCGGCGACGGCGTCACCGTCACCGAGTGGCGCTGATCCCGCGCGCGTCCCGGAACGCCCGCGACCACACGCCGTCGTAGCCGGGCCCCCGGCTCCCGACCACTCGGACCCCCTCGCCCTCGCAGGCCCTCCCGCGCGCCGACCCCGGCACGGGCACGCCCGCCACCAGGCCGGCCAGCCCGCGCCCGGACGCCGCGGGCAAACCCGTTCGCTCCGTGACAAAAACGAACAACCATTTTGTAGTCCGGCTTGAGAAAGCTACTCCACTCGGGTTCGATACTTGCCCGATCGGTTCACGGAAACGTACATTACTGGCGGGTACACCGGCGATCCGCCGCCGCGGCCACCATTTCCGCACAATCTCGACGAGGAGATTCGCATGCTGAAACTCAATGCTGCTTCGCGCAGGGTCCTCGGGGGTTTCGCGACGGCCGCGGCGGTCGCCGGCACCATCCTGACCGCCGGAGCCGGCGTGGGCCAGGCGGCGACCGCGTCGCTGACGCTCGTCTACAACTGCCCCTTCCCGCTGATCGGGGCGCAGGACATGAGCGTCAAGATCGACGTGGCCAACCTGCCCGCCTCCGCGACGGTCGGCACGCCGATCCCCGGCACCACCGTGATCGCCACGGCGACCGTGCCCGCGAGCGCGACCCTGGGCCTGGCGCTGGTCGGCGCCAAGACCGTGGAGGGCACGGCGAAGGCGCAGACCACCGTGAACAACGCGGGCACCGCCGTCCCGGTCACCGCGAACCTGAACGTGGCCAAGACGAACGTCCCCTCGTCCGGCGCGTTCAACACGATCGCGTCCGGCGGCACCGCGCCCCTCACCCTCACCAAGGCCGGCCTGACGACCATCACGGTCGGGAACTTCAGCACCACCCTGACCCCGCGCAAGGCCGACGGCACGACCACCGGCCTGGGCACCTTCACCTCCAACTGCACGCTCAAGCCGAACCAGGTGACCAAGCTCTACCAGTTCACCGTCTCGTAATCCCGCTCCCCCGGTGGGCCGCCCCGCGCGAGGGGCGGCCCACCGGCGTTCCGGGGCGCCACCTACCTTGGGCGGGTGACCAGCATCCAGGAACGCCTCTACCCCGACCTGCCGTGCTTCGGCTGCGGCCACGCCAACCCCGACGGGCTGCGGCTGCGCAGCTACCCCGGCGCGGACGGGGTGGTGACCGCCACGTTCACGCCGTGGCCCCAGCACGACAACGGGCTCGGCTTCCTCAACGGCGGCATCATCTGCACCGTGCTCGACTGCCACAGCGCGGCGGCGGTGATGCTGGAGGCCGAGGCGAAGGGGTGGGAGCCCCTCGGTGACGCCGCCCTGTCCTACGTGACCGCCGGGCTGGACGTGCGCTACCTGCGGCCGTCCCCGCTGCACGAGCCGGTGGAGCTGCGGGCCGCGGTGCGCGAGGCGTCGGAGGCGGAGATCACCGTGGACGTCTCGCTGGTGTGGGACGGCAAGACCCGCGCCGAGGCGGGCGCGCGGTGGAAGCGCTGGCGCCCGCGACCCGCGAACTGACCGTCCGAAGAGGACCGGGGACCCGCCCGGACCGGTTCCCCGATGGGCGGCTCCCCCTCGCCCCGCGGTGTGCCACGAGTGCGCCCGTCACCGTCGCGGTGGCACAACTCCTCTTCCCCGCAACGGTTCCCCGCGCCGGCGCAGTCCGCCCAGGACCTCGCCGAGCACGGCCACGCCCTCCTCGATCACGCCCGCCGCGTTGGCCGCGTAGCCCAGCACGAGCCCCGGTTCGCCGTCGCCGTGGCGGTGCCAGGACAGCGGGTGCGCCTTCACGCCCCGGGCCAGCGCCGCGGCGGCCACCTCCACGTCGCCGACGCCGGCGTCGAAGGTGACCATCAGGTGCAGGCCGGCGGCGGCGCCGTGCACGCGGGCGCCCGGCAGGTGGCGGTGGAGCGCGGTGATCATGGCGTCGCGCCGGGCGCGGTGGCGGCGGCGCAGCAGGCGCAACTGGCGCTCCAGCTCACCGGTCTCCATGAGCCGGGCCAGCACGAGCTGCGGCAGCACGGCGTTGCCCAGGTCGGTGTCGCGCTTGGCCGCGACGACGGCCTCGTGGTAGCGGCGGGGCGCCAGGAGCCAGCCGGTGCGCAGGGCGGGCGCCAGCAATTTGGACACGCTGCCCGCGTAGCAGACCCGGTCGGCGCGCAGCGACCGCAGCGCGGGCACCGGCGGCCGGTCGTAGCGGTGCTCGGCGTCGTAGTCGTCCTCGATCACCAGCCCGCCCTCGTCGGCCCACCGGACCAGCTCGCGCCGCCGCCGGCCGTCCAGGACGACGCCGGTCGGGAACTGGTGCGCCGGCGTGAGCAGCACGGCGGCCGCGCCGGACGCCCGCAGCTCGTCGACCCGGATGCCGTGGGCGTCCACGGGCACGGGGTCGGTGGCCACGTGCCAGTTGTGGAGCTGCTGCCTGGCGCCCAGCGAGCCGGGGTCCTCCACGGCGACCCGGTCGACGCCGTCGCCGCGCAGCACCCTGGCGAGCAGGGCCAGCGCCTGCGCCACGCCCGCGACGATCACCACCTCGTCCGGGTCGGCGCGGACACCCCGGTTGCGGGCCAGCCAGTTGGCCACGGCCAGCCGGAACGCGGGCACGCCGCGCGGGTCGCCGTAGCCGAAGTCGGAGGCCGAGAGGGTGCCCAGCACCGCGCGTTCGGCGCGCAGCCACGCGGTGCGCGGGAACGCGGCCAGGTCCGGCACGCCCGGCGACAGGTCGATCCGCGCGGTGGCCGACCGCAGCGCCTCGAACACCTCGGTGCCCGGCGGGGCGGTGAACACGTCGCCGGTGGGCGGGGCAGGCGGCGGCGCGGGTGCGGCCTGCGGGGACGAGACCGGGGCCGCGACGACGACCGTCCCGCCACGGCCGCGCCCGGCGACCTGGCCGTCCTCGGTGAGCCGCTGGTAGGCCTCGGTGACCACGCCCCGGGACACGCGCAGCTCGGCGGCCAGCACGCGGGTGGCCGGGAGCCTGCTGCCGACCGGCAGCCTGCCGTCCGAGATGGCCTGCCGGAGGCGGCCGGTCAGCCATTCCGACAGGCCGCCGACCGGGGCGTCCGCCAGGTTGAGCTGGAGGAAGTCGGCGCCCGTTGTGGACCTGTCGAGTGGAGTGGTTTTGGACCTGCTCACCGGACCATTGTGGCGGCAGGGTGGGGCCATGCACACAGCCACCACAGCGGCGGGTACCACCGCGCTCCACACCGCGCCCCACACCGCGCCGACCGGCACCACGCCGATCGGCACCGCGTCCGCTGGCACCTCATCAGCAGGCACCCCGTCGGCAGGCACCGCATCCGCCGGCACCACGTCCGCCGTCACCACCCCGCCCGGGGCCCTCCCCTCCCGCCCGCCGCTGCGCAACCTCGCGGCGGGCATCGCCGGCATGGCCCTCGTCGGCGGCAGCGTCGGCGTGTCGCACACCCTGGTCTCCGCGCCGCTGTTCACCACCCAGGCCGTCCGCTACCTCGCCGCGATCGCGATCCTGGCCCTGCTGGCGAGGGCGCTGCGGGTGACCGTGGTGCGCCCGAGGGGCCGCGAGTGGCTGTGGTTGACGGGCATCGCGGCCACCGGGCTGGTGCTGTTCAACGTCGCCGTCGTGCGCGGGGTGGCCCACGCCGAACCCGCCGTGGTCGCGGTCGCCGTGGCGTGCGTGCCGGTACTGATCGGGGTGGTCGGACCGCTGCTGGAGCGCCGTGCGCCGCAGGCGCGGGTCCTGCTGGCGGCGGCCGTGGTCACCGCCGGGAGCGTGGTGGTGGAGGGCGCGGGCCAGGCGGACGCGGAGGGCGTGGCCTGGGCTGCGGTGGCGATGCTGTGCGAGGCGGCGTTCACGCTGCTGGCCGTCCCGGTGCTCGCCCGGCACGGCGCGTGGGGCGTGTCGCTGCACTCGGTGTGGTTGGGCGCGGTGATGTTCGTCGGGCTAGCGGTGGCGACCGAGGGCGTGGGCGCGGTGACCTCGCTGACCGCCGGCGACTGGGTCGCGATCGCCTACCTGGCGGTCATGGTGACCGCGGTGGCGTTCGTGCTGTGGTACTCCACCGTGGCCGCGCTCGGGTCCGGCCGGGTGGGTCTGCTGACCGGCGTGGCCCCGGTGTCGGCGGCCGTGGTGGGCGTCGCGCTGGGCACGCGCGTGCCGGGTCCGCTGGTGTGGGTCGGGATGTCCGTGGTGGTGGCGGGCCTGGCGTTCGGCCTGTGGGGCCGGCGGGGCGGGGAGGGTTCGTGATGTGGTTCCGGCACTCGGCCGAGGTCCGGCGGGACTTCCCGGAGCTGGCGGCGGGCGTGGTCTCCGTCGAGGGGATCACCCCGGACGTGCCCGTCGATTCGCGGGTGGACGCGTTCGGCGCGGTCGCGGCGGCCAGGCTCGCGGGCGGCCCGGAGTCCGGCTTCCCGGAGGTCCGGGCGTGGCGGCGGGTGTTCGCGCGGATGGGGCTCAAGCCCACGCAGTACCGGTGCGCGTCGGAGGCGCTGTTGCGACGGTACCGGGTGGACGGCGCGCTGCCCCGGCTCCACCCGCTGGTGGACCTGTGCAACGCGGTGTCGATGGCGTTCGCGATCCCGGTGGCGGTGCTGGACGTGGCGCGGGTCGAGGGGTTCCTGGAGGTGCGGTACGCCCGGGGTGACGAGGTCTACCACACCTTCGCGGGCGGCACGGAGCACCCGAACCCGGGCGAGGTGGTCTTCGCCGACGCCGCGAACTCCGCCCACGCGCGGCGGTGGACGAACCGGCAGAGCGGGCTCTCGGCGGTGCGGGACACCACCGGCGCGGTGCTGGTCGTCGCCGAGGCGGTGCATGGGACGGCGGCCGCGGACGTGCGGGAGCTGACCGCGACGATCGCGGCCGAGGTCGGCGCGCTCTGGTCGGTGGAGCCCCGGCACGCCGTGCTGAGCGCGGCCGAACCCCGGTTCGACTTCGGCACGCGGACGGGGTGAGGGCGGTGCCCGATCACCCCGCCGACGGCGCGGCGATCGGGTCGACCAGCCAGCGCCCGTCGTCCTCCGCGGCCCGCCAGCGGGCCCGGAGCCCGGTCGCGTCGGCGATCACCAGCACCGACCCGTCCGCGCCCGGGTCCGGCTCGACGGTCCACCGCCCCCGCGGCGAGCCGGCCCTGGCCACCACCGATTCCGCCACCGCCGCGCTGTCCTCGGACAGCGGCTGCCCGAACAGGCGCGCCAGCGACTCGTGGTCGCCCTCGTTGAGCGCCACCTCGCACGCCCGCGCCAGCTCGGCGGGCGACGCCGCGCCGCGCTCCGGTTCCCGCGCGATCACCACGGCGACCAGGGCGCTCCAGGCCAGCACCACGCCCACCACGACGAACCGCAGCACGTGCGTCATCGCGGACCCCGGTGGGCGGCCCTGCGCCGAGGATGAACTCACGGCTCCATCCTCCCACCCCTCCCCCGAGGCGGCAGGGGAGCCGGCTGACCGCGGGTGGTGCCGGGGCGGCGGCCCGGGAACGGCAGCGCCCCCCGGCGAGCCCTCGGCCCGCTCCCGGGCACGCCACTCGGCCCACTCCGGGGCAGCGTCCCCGGCACGCCGCTCAGCCCACTCCCGGACAGCGGTTCCCGGCGAGCCCTCGGCCCGCCCCTCGGGCAGCGTCCCCGGCGAGCCCCCGGCCCGCCCCTCGGGCAGCGGTTCCCGGGACACGCGTCAGGCCCCGGCCCCCGGGACGCCGGTCGAGGTGTCGGGCAGGGCGTCGAGTTCCCGCCGCACCCGGTCGGCCTCGTCGGCCCGCTCCTGCGCCCGGAACAGGTCCAGGGCCTCCTCCCACGCCGCGCGGGCCTCCTCGTGCCGCCCGAGGGCCGCGAGCGGGTGCCCCAGGTGTTCGAGGGTGTCCCCGACCTGCACGGTGTTGCCGATGTCGCGGAACAGCACCAGCGCCTGCCGGTAGTGCTCCACGGCCTGCTCGTGCCGCCCGGTCCGGTGGTCGGTGTAGGCCAGGCTGTCGAGGGTGTCCGCCTCGCCCTCGGGGTTGCCGTGGCGGCGGTGCAGCTCCAGGGCGGCCCGGCAGTGCTCGCGGGCGCGGTCGTGCTCGCCGTTCTGCGCGGCGTACCAGCCGACCATGTTCAGCGCGTTGGCCTCCCACGCCGGGTTGCCGAGGGTGCGGTAGAACTCCAGGGACCGGGTGGCGTGCTCCAGCGCCCGCGCGTCGTCGCCCCGCCGCGCCCACGTCCAGGCCAGCACCTGGTGGATGTGCGCCTGGGTGCCGGGCTCGTGCCGCTCGGCCAGCGCGAGCGCCCGGTCCAGCTGCCCGACCGCCTCGTCGTGCTGCCTCAGCGCGGCGTGGGTGCGGCCCAGGAGGCGGTGCACGCGGATGCGCGCGGACGGGTCGTCGAGCCGCTCGGCGGCGACCAGCCCGGCCCGGCAGACCGCGAGCTGCTCGGCCAGGTGACCCCTCCGGTTGTGGAAGGTGGTGAGCGCCCAGGCCAGGTGCCACGCGGCCCGGTCCCACCCGTGCGCGACGGCGGTCTGCTGGGCGGCGAGCAGGCAGGGCTGTTCGAGGTCGAGCCAGGCCAGGGCCTCTGCGGTGTCCGCGGGCACGCGGGGCTCGACGTCCGCCGGGTCGAGCGGGACGACCTCGCGGTGCGGGTCCAGGCACAGGTCGGCGGCGTGGGCGGTGTGCAGGTAGAAGTCGACCACGCGCCGCAGCGCCGCCGTCCGCTCGCCCTCCGGCCGGCCCCGGGCGGTGTCGGCGGCGTAGGCGCGGATGAGGTCGTGGGTCGAGTACCGGCCGCGGGCGTCCCGGGTGAGCAGCGACGCCTGCTCCAGGCCGCGCAGCGCCCGCCCGACCTCGACCGGTGACAGCCCGGTGAGGGCCGCCGCCGCGGGCAGGCCGATGTCGGGACCGGGCGCGAGGGCGAGGAGGCCCAGCACCACCTGCTGCTCGTCCGTCAGCGCCCGGTACGACCAGGACAGCACGGCGGGCAGGCTGGCGGCCGGGTCGCTGTCGGCCAGCGCGTCCAGGCCGAGTTCGCGCAGCTCGGCGGCGAAGGTCGCCAGGGGCAGGTCGGCGTGGGTGTGCGCGCGGGCGGCGATGACGCCCAGCGCCAGCGGGAACCCCTGGCAGAAGCCGACCAGCTCGTCCACGGCGCCCGCCTCGGCCGCCACCCGCGCGGCGCCCAGCCGGCGGACCAGCAGCACCCGCGCCTCCTCGTCGGTGAGCACGTCGAGGTTGAGGTGGCGCGCGCCGTGGGCGGTCATCAGGCCCAACAGCCTGCTGCGGCTGGTGACCAGCACGGTGCAGGAGTTCCCGCCGGGCAGCAGCGGCACGACCTGGCCGGTGTCGGCGGCGTTGTCCAGCACCATGAGGATCCGCTTGTCCACGACCGTGCTGCGCAGCAGGGCGGACTGGGCGTCCGGGTCGGTCGGGATGCGGCCGGGGTCGACGCCGAGCGCGTCGAGGAACCCGCGCACCGCCACGGACGCCGGCATCGGCTCGCTGTCCGGGCTGAACCCGCGCAGGTCGACGAACAACTGGCCGTCGGGGAACCGGTCCGCGTGCTCGTGCGCCCAGTGCAGCGCCAACCACGTCTTGCCGATCCCGCCCGCGCCGCCGATCGCGGAGATCACCACCGCCCCGGCGGGCGCGTCGTCCAGGGCGGCGGTCAACGCGTCCAGCTCGTCGGCGCGGCCGATGAACGACCGGGGCGGGGCGGGCAGCTGCCGCGGCGCCCCGGAGGTGTCCGTGGGCTCCACGTGCGCGGGACCGCCGGACGGCCCCTTGAGCACGGCCGGGTCGGCGGCGAGGAGCCGCTGGTGCAGGTCCCGCAGCGCCAGGCCGGGGTCGGCGCCCAACTCGTCGGCCAGCCGCGCGCGCACCTGCTCGTAGTGGCTCAGCGCGGCGGCCTGGCGCCCGCTGCGGGCCAGTGCGAGCACGTACTGGGCGGCCAGGCGCTCGTCCAGCGGGTGGTGACGGGTGCGGGCGGCCAGCTCGGGCAGCAGGTCGGCGTGGCGGCCGAGCGCCAGCGCCAGGTCCGTGCGCTCCAACTCGGCGGTCCACCGCTCGGCGGCCAGGGTCTCCCGAGCGGCCTCGACCCACGGGGTGGACAGCCCCGTGAACGCCTCACCCCGCCACAACGCCAACGCCCGCTCCACGGCGGCCAGCCCGTCACCCGGGTCGGGGACCGAGCGGGCCACGGCGAGCAACCCGCGGAACCGGTGCAGGTCGACGCGGTCGGGGTCCACCTCCAGCGCCCAGCCACCCGAGCGGTGCACGATGGCCACGTCCCCCGTCCCGGCGAGCGCCGTGCGCAGCCGAGACACGTACGAGTGAAGATTCCCCTTCCCCCGCGACGGGACGTCCTCACCCCACACGCGGTCCAGCAGTTGGTCGACCGACACCACCCGGTTGGCGTCCACCAGCAACGCGGCCAGCACGCACTGCTGCCGGGCGTGCCCCACGTCCAACCGCCGGTCCCCGACCCAAGCCTCGACGGGCCCCAGCACCCTCAGCTCCACCACGACCGACCTCTCCTAGACACCACCCGCCCGCGGGTCAGGGATACCAGCAGGGGGAAGCGGAACGCGGACCGGTGCCGATCACAGGTCGTGGGCAAAGGGCTCGGACATCATCGCCGGCGGACGTCGGTGGCAGGTGGTAATCCTTGGTTCGGCGAGCACGGATCATGGCCATGACCGGGGACAATGCCGCAAAAGACAACACGTACGGATTAGACGAGCCAAGCACGGCATCAATGTCAACGGCTCAAACGTTAGCCGGAAATATGGAGGCGGCGCGGCGAAGGTGCCATGCGATGGCGGCGGCAGCGGTAGTGAGGTGTCATGCGGTAGCGACGACAGCGATAGGAGGTGTCATGAGGCCGTAGCGGCAGCCGGTAATAGGGCCACCGGTAGCGGCCTGCCGCTGTGGTGCCAGCGGTGGGGCGTCAGCGGTCGCGCTGCCGGTGCGGCCGCGAGGTCAGTGCGGTCACGAAGCCAGTGCAGTCACGGAGCCAGTGCAGTCACGGAGCCAGTGCAGTCACGGAGCCAGTGCAGTCACGGAGCCAGTGCAGTCACAGGGTCAGCGGTAGCGGGATCAGCGGTCACGGGGTCAGCGGTAGCGGCGCCAGCACACGGTCGTGGAAAAACGGTTCGTCCCGCCAAGCCGCTCTGCAAGACTCGCGCCGTGCCCGTCGATCCCCACCTGCTCCTCGCGTTCACCCTGACCACGATCATCGCGATGATCACCCCCGGCCCGGACATGCTGTTCGTCCTGGGCTGCGGCATGAAGGGCGGGCCGCGCGCGGGCCTGCTGGCCACGGCCGGGGTGGCGACCAGCGAGGCCGTGCACGTCACCGTGGCGGCCGCCGGGCTCGCGGCGTTGTTCGCTGCCGCGCCGTTCGCGTTCACCGTGGTCCGCGTCGTCGGCGCGGCCTACCTGATCTACCTCGGCGTGCGGATGATCCGGAACCGCGACGAGCCGGGGAACGACCTGCCGGCCGGCACTGGCATGTCGGGGCGGCGGGCCTTCCTCACCGGGCTGACGACCAACCTGCTGAACCCGAAGATGGTCACCTTCACCATCGCGTTCCTGCCGCAGTTCGTGGACCCGGGCCTGGGGCGGGTGTGGCTGCAGTTCGTCGTCCTGGGTGCGATCCTGATCGTGTTGGAGTTCGTCGTCGACGGCACCGTGGGGCTGCTGGCCGGGCGGATCGGTGGGTGGCTGCGTGCGCGGCGTGCGGCTCGCAGGCGGATCGACACCGCCACCGGGGGAATCTTCATCGGTCTGGGCGTCCGACTGGCCCTTGACCGCTGACTGCCGCCCCTACCATCAGGGCCTGGGGTTCGACGGGTCTGCGGCAGGTCGGGGCAGGTCTTGCGACAGGTGCGGCAGGGGCGGGCAAGGGCGGGCAAGGGCGGGCAGGGGCGGGCAGGGGCGCGACGGGGTCCGGAGGTGGGCGTGGAGTTCCAGGACGTGGTGCGGCGCAGGCGGATGGTGCGCAGGTTCACCGACGAGCCCGTGCCCGACGAGAGCGTGCTGCGGATCATGCGCAACGCCGTGCGCGGCCCGTCCGCCGGGTTCTCACAGGGCCAGGCGTTCCTGGTGCTGCGGGACGCCGAGTTGGAGCGGTTCTACGAGGTGATCGGCTTCACGGCGGACGAGCCGGTGCGGACGGCGCCTGTGGTCGTGGTCCCCTTCGCGGTGAAGGACGCCTACCTCGACCGGTACGCCCTGCCCGACAAGGGGTGGACCGATCGGAGCGAGGACCGCTGGCCGGTGCCGTTCTGGTACGTCGACACGGGTATGGCGGTGCTGCTGATCCTCCAGACCGCGGTGGACGAGGGGCTGGGCGCGGTGTACTTCGGCTTCCGCGCCGGTGTCTTCGACCGGCTGCGCGCGGAGTTCGGGGTGCCCGACGGCCACGTGCCGATCGGGGCGGTCGCCATCGGGCACGCGGCTGAGGAGGGGATTTCCGAGGGAGCCTCGCCGCGGACCCGTCCGCGCGCACCGTTCGACGAGGTGGTGCGGTTCGGGCACTGGTAGGCCGTCCCGCGCGAACCCGGCCCCGGGGAACCCACCGCCCGGACAAGCTCCCGTCCCGGTCAACCTGCCGGCGCGAGCGACCCGCCGACCCGAGCAACCCGAGCAACTCGAGCGACCTGTCGACCCGAGCAACCCGCCGGCCCGCACGCCCCCTGCTCGCCAACCCCAGCCGATCAACCCCGGCCGATCAACCCCCCGCCCCGCCCAGCAGGTCCGCGACCAGCGCCGCCACCAGCGCCGTCCGCGGTGCCAGGTGCTCGATCAGCACGTGCTCGTCGTCGGCGTGCGCCCCACCGCCCACGGCCCCCAACCCGTCCAGCGTCGGCGTCCCGACCCCGGCGGTGAAGTTGCCGTCCGAGCCCCCTCCCACCGCCACGCCCTCCAGCGGCCCCGAACCCAGCGCCGCCGCCACCTCCCGGGCACGGGCGAACAGCCCGGCCGACGCCGAGGCGGGCATCGGCGGGCGGTTCGGTCCGCCGACCACCTCCAGCCCCGCGCCGTCGAGCACGGGGCTCAGCGCGCGCATCGCCGCGTCCACCCGCTGCTGCTCGGCGACGTCCCGGGCGCGCGCGTCGACCGCGAACGCGCCCGTCGCGGGCACCGTGTTGGCCGACGCGCCGGCGGACGCCAGGGTCGGGGTGACCGTCGTCCCGCGCCCGGCATCGCCCAGCCCGGCCACCGCGAGCACCTGGTGGGCCAGCTCGACGGCCGCGTTGACGCCGCGTTCGGGTTCGAGGCCGGCGTGCGCGGCCAGGCCCCGGACCCGCACCTCGTAGCGCGACACGCCCTTGCGCTCCAGCTTGAGCGCCCCTCCCGGCGCGGAGGCCTCCAGCACCAGGGCGGCCGCGCAGCCCGTCGCCTCGGCCTGGACCAGGTCGCGCGAGGACGGTGACCCGATCTCCTCGTCCCCGGTGACCAGCAGCGTCACGCCGGCGCGGTCGGGCAGCGCGGCGATCGCGTGCAGGGCGATGACCAGCCCGGCTTTCATGTCGAAGCAGCCGGGTCCGCGCAGCACTCCCCCGGCGGTGGTGAACGGGTGCGTCGCGAGCGAGCCGAGCGGCCACACCGTGTCGTGGTGGCCCAGGAGCAGCACGCGCGCCGGTCCGTCGCCGAACCGCCAGCGCAGGTGCGTCCGGCCGGCCACGACGAGCCGGTCCGGGGCCGTGCCCAGGCGTCGCGCGCCGACCCGGGCCACGACGTCCGCGCTCGCGGCCACGGCCGCCAGGTCGGCGGACGGCGACTCGCACGTCACCAGTTCCTCGACGTCCGCCAGCATCGCCTCCAGGTCCGCCACGTCAGCCCACCTCCGGGGTCGCGCGCAGGAGGAAGTGGGCGAACCGCCGCCCGTCCGGCAGCGCGGAGAACGTCACCGGGGCCCAGCCCCGCAGCTGCGGCTCCCACACCACGAACGCGTCCTCCTCCAGCGGCACCAGCTCGTACTCCCGGACCGGGTCCGGCGTCACGTGGGCCAGTGGGCCGAGCGCGGTGGCGCGCAGCCGGGGGCCGCCGTCCTCGTAGACCTCCAGGCGGGAGCCCGACCGCTCGTAGACGCCGAGGTGCTTGCGCACGTCCGCGGTCACCGGCCGGGCGGGTGGTCGCGGCGGGCTCGGCGCGGTGACGTCCGCCAGCTCGGCGAAGACCTCCCGGAACACCTCGGCCGCGAGGCCCTGGGAGTTGTCGCCGTTGGTCAGCAGGACCGCCGCCAGCCCTTCGTCGGGCAGCAGCCGCAGGTAGGCGCGTTGGCCCGCGATGGTGCCGTTGTGGTTGAGGAACGCACGGCCGTCCCACACGTCGCGGAACCAGCCCAACCCGACGGAGTGCCCGGGTTGGACCTCGCCGCGCCGGTCGGCCTGGTGGGCGGTCATGGCGGCGGCGCTCGCCGCGCTCAGCAGCCGCGTGCCGTCGGGTGCCAGGCCGCCGGTCAGGTGCAGGCGGGCGAACGCCAGCAGGTCCGCCGCGGTCGTGTGGACCAGCCCGGCCGGGCCCGAGGAGCGGGGCGGGCACCAGGTGGCGCCGCGCCCGGGCTCGTCGCCACCAACGCCGCCAACGCCGCCAACGCCGACGACGTGGCCGGCGGCGGTGCGGTGCAGCAGCGCCTCCTCCGGCAGCGTGCCGGTGCGCTCCAGGCCGAGCGGGGTGATCAGCAGGTCCTGCAGCGCGGCGTCCCAGGTGCGGCCGGTGAGCCGTTCCACCAGCGCGCCCGCGACGATGAAGCCGGAGTTGCAGTAGGACCAGGTGGCGCCCGGCGGGAACTGCTGGGCGACCTCGCCGAGCCGGGCCGCGTACTCCGCCACGCAGTCGTCGCCGCGGCCGGTGTCGGTGAACACGTCGCCGTCGATGCCGCTGGTGTGGGTGAGCAGGTGCCGCGTGGTGACCCGGGCGCGGTCGCCGGCCGGGCGCGGTCCGGGCAGCAGGTCGGCGATCGGCGCGTCGAGGTCGAGCAGGCCGTCGTCGACCAGGCGCACCACCAGCGTCGCGGTGAACAGCTTGGTGATCGAGCCGACCAGGAACACCGAGTCGGCGGTGGTCCCCACGCCGGTCTCCCGGTTGAGCACGCCGTGCGCGGCCCGCACCAGCTCGTCCGGGCCGTCCGGGCGCAGCCGCAGGACGCCGAGCACCGCGCCGGGCACGCCGTGCCGCCGGGTCAGCGCGGACAGCCTGCGCTGCCAGTGCGCGGCGTCCAGCGGGGGTCTGGCCCGGCCGGTCCCGTTGGGGCGCGTCCTGCCCGCGTGGCGCTCCAGCCAGTCGACCACGCGCCGGTTGAGGTCGGCCCGGTGCGACGGCGGGCCGTCGAGGGGGAACAGGTGGCCGGCGCCCGGGTAGAGCACCAGGCGGGCCGGCACGCCGCGTTCGCGCAGCGCGGCGTGCCACTGCCGGGCCTGGCCGACCGGGTGGCGCGGGTCGTCCGGGCCGTGCAGGAACAGGGTGGGCGTGCGCACGTGCCCGGCGCCGGCGGGGTCGCCGACCGCGCCGACCGCCACGGCGGCGGCGAACCGGTCGTCCCGGCTGGTGAGGTGGCAGGTCGGGTAGCCGCCGTGGCCGGCCACGGCCAGCCGCTCCGGGTCGGCCAGGCCTTCGGCGACCAGCTCGTCCAGTGGTTCCAGCAGGTCCCGGGCGCGGTCGTCGCCGCCGGGCGGGTCGAGCAGCAGCACCACCCAGCCCTTAGCGACCAGTTCCTGTTGGTAGGGGCGGAATTCGTCGGCCGCGTCGTGCCAGGGGCCGTGCGGGCCGCCGTGGATGTCCAGCAGCAGGGGACGCGGCCCCTCGAACGACGGGTCGCGGATCAGCAGGCCGCGCACGACCGTGCCGTCCGACGCGGTGAACTCGCGTTCCTCCCGCGGGTACGGCTCGACGCCGCCCGCGCCGTGGTCGGTCAGCACCGCCTCGGCGCCGGTGGCCGGGTCGACGCGGACGAGCTCGCCGAAGGAGGTCGGCGTACCCAGCACCACGACCACCGACCCGCCCGCGACGGCCATGCCGTGCACGACCCGGCCCGCGCCGGTGAGGACCGGCACGGGCGCGCCGCCCTCGACCGGGACCGCCCAGACGTGGGCGCGGCCGCGGTCGCGGACGCAGAACAGCACCGCGCGGCCGTCGTCGGACAGCGCGGGCGGCGCGCCGGGGCAGGCGGGGCCGCTCCGCGTGACGTCGCGGTCGAGGGCGGCGGCCAGGTCGGTGGGCGGGCCGCCGTCCAGCGGCAGGCGCAGCAGTCGGTGGGCGCCGAGCGGGTCGTCCGTCGTGCCCACGACCAGCAGCGCGGTCCCGTCCGCGGTCCACCCGACGTGCTGGGCCGTGCCGGCGTGGAGGCCGACCGGTTCCGGCGGGGTCGCGCCGGTGGCGTCCACGACGTGCACGGGGGTCCGCTCGGCCGGGTCGGCGTCGGGCGCGGTGGCGGCGGCGAAGGCGAGCCGGGTGCCGTCCGGCGACCAGGACGGCGCGCCCGCGTGCCAGTCGCCGTCGGTGACCTGGCGGCACTCGCCGGAGGCTGTGTCGACCACGTGCAGGTGCCCGCGCAGCGGGCCGAGGCCGTCCGCCGGGGAGGCCGGCCGGTCGATCACCACGGGCGCCCGGCCGCCGGGGTCGCCGCCCCGGTCGACGGGTGCGGTGAACGCGATCCGCGTGCCGTCCGGCGACCAGGAGGGCACGCCCGCGCCCAGGGGCAGGGAGGTCAGCGGTTCGGCCTCGCCGCCCTCCGCCGGGAGCAGCCAGAGCTGCGCCGGACCGTCCTGCCCCGGACCGTCCTGCCCCGGACCGTCCTGGGCGCGCAGGAACGCCACGTACCGCCCGTCCGGCGACCACGCGGGCGCGGTGTCGGACGGGCCGCGGGTGAGCCGCCGGGGCCGCCCGCCCCGGACGGCGACCCGCCACAGGCGGCGGGTGGTGCGGTCGGCGTCGACGTCGTCGGTGCGCAGCACGTACACGGCGTGGGCGCCGTCGGGTGACAGCGCCGGCTGCTCCGGCACGGCCGGCTCCGGCAGGTCGTCGATGCGCTGGCGTCGGGTCAACGGTCGCTCCCGGTGTCGGGTGGCGCGCGGGGTGGCGCAGACCCTGTCTACCCGCTCGGGGCGGTCGGGGGAGGTGGATCGGCCGAGGTCCGGTCCGTCGGCCTTCGGGGGCGGTACACCCGTTCGAAGTACCAGGTGGTGCTCCGACTGTCGGCATCCGCGGTCATTGGCCATGCTGGGCCGCGGAACTGCCCCGTGCCCGAGGAGGGAGCCGCGCGTGCTCGACCCGAGGCCCCTGCGGTTCGACCCGGTCCACCACCACCTCACCGGGCACGACGACTGCGACGGCACGCCGCTGCCCGTCCTCGACGGCCTCGTGACCACCACGGGCGCGGCGCTGGCCTGGGCCACCGACGACTTCGGCCGCACCACCGCGCACCCGCCCCCGCTCGGCGTGGTCCGCCCGGCCTCGGTCGAGGACATCGGCGCGATCCTCGGGTTCGCCCGCGAGCAGGGCATCCCGGTCGTGCCCAGGGCCGAGGGCCACTCCACGGCCGGGCAGGCCCAGGCGCCCGGCGGGATCGTGCTGGACATGCGCGGCTTCACCGCGGTCCACCAGCTCAGCGAGGACCGGGTCGTCGTCGACGCCGGCGTCCGGTGGTGCGACGTGCTGGACACGGCCCTGTCCAAGGGCTCCGCGCCCCCGGTGCTGACCGACCACCTCGGCACGTCCGTGGGCGGCACCCTGTCCGTGGGCGGCATCGGCGGCGCCACCCACCACTTCGGCCTGCAGACCGACAACGTCCTCCAACTCGACGTCGTGACGCCCGACGGCGCGTGCGTCACCTGCTCGCCCAGCGTCAACGTCGAACTGTTCGACGACGTGCGCGCGGGCTCGGGCCGACGGGGCGTGATCGTGCGGGCCACCGTGCGGCTGGTCCCCGCCCACACGCACGCGCGCCGGTTCCGCCTGCGCTACGACGACCTCGGCGCGTTCCTGGCCGACCAGCGCACCCTGGTGACCGAGGGCCGCTTCCACCACCTGGAGGGCCGGGCCGAGCCGGTGGACCGGGGTTGGGCCTACTGGATGGACGGCGTCAGCTACTTCACCCCGCCGACCACGCCGGCGGAGGAGTACCTCCTCGCGGGCCTCTCGGACGTCCGCGACGCCGCGGAGGTCGTGGACCTCGCCTACCGCGACTTCCAGCACCGCCTGGCGGGCGACGCGACCCTGTCGAACAGCCCGGACCCGCTGCGGCACCACCACCCGTGGCTCACCCTGCTCCTGCCCGACCACGCCGCCGAACACCTCGTCGCGGAGGTCTTCTCCGGCCTGACGGCCCGGGACGTCGGCGACGCCGGCCGCGTCCTGCTCTACCCGGTCCCGCGGGCCCGGATCAACACACCGCGGTTCCGGCTCCCGGACGGCCCGATCGCGTTCCTGTTCGGCCTCCTGCGCGCCGCGCCGCCGAACGACCCCGCGCTCCTGTGCAGGATGCTGGCCGACAACCGGGAACTCCGCGACCGCGCCGTCCGGGCGGGCGCCACGACCTACCTCGGCGCCGTGGAGGGCTGACCGCACCCGGCCGTGTTCGGCGACCCCGGGCAGCGGTCAACCGGCCGCCCGCTCCGCGGCGGCCTTGAGGTGGCCGAGCCAGGAGATCAGCGAGGCGTCGAGCGCGGCCTTCATGGCGGTCACGTCCGCCCGCACCGGCTCGCCGTCCCACGACTCCTCGGTGGTCACCACCACCCGGCCGGCGACCTCCTCGAACGTCCACTCGTGCACGCCGGTGATGCCGTGCGCCGGGCCGCCCCAGCAGGTGCGGTGCGGTGGTTCGACGTCGTGGACGGTCGAGGTGATGGACAGCCCGTGGGTCAGCCAGGAGAAGGTCGCGCCGGGCGCGAAGCCCCCGTCGCCGATCGCCGCCTCGGTGATCTCGGGCTGCCAGGACGTCCACCCGGCGATGTCGGTGTGCAGGCCCCACACCACGTCAAGCGGTGCGTCGATCTCGACGCGGTGGCGGGAGATCACGGCGGCGTCGCGGTCGATGTCCACTGTGGTCGTTTCCTCTCGGTCAGGCTCGGTCAGGCGAGGTCGGAGGCCGGGACCCAGGAGCCGTGGATGCCGCCCGGGACGCGGTGGGGCAGCTCGACGACGGCGATCGGGTCCCCGGTGAGGTCGGTGGCGTCGAGGACGTGGAACTCCGAGGTGTTGCGGGCGGTGTCGTTGACGATGGTGAGCAGGTAGCCGTCGTCCTCGTTGCCGCCGCCGGCGGCGGGCACGAACACCGCCTCGCCGGGGACCTGGTCCCGCGACAGCGGTGTCACCTGGCGGGCCCCGGTGAGGTTGTCGTACTTGACGATGCCGTGGTGGTGCAGGCCGGCGCCGGGGAAGGCGACGGCGTAGCCGTAGCGGTTCTCCCGGCCCAGGACGGTCTCGTTGATGGTCGGGAAGTCGACCACGAGGTCGTCCACCAGCTCCTCCTTGACCGAGCCCGCGGCGAGGTCGAACACCCAGCGGTGGGAGACCACGCCGACGGCGGGGACCTCCGGGTGGCCGGGCGTGCCCGCCCACCACTTCCACGACGCCTCCCACGCCGGGCGGTCGAAGCGGGGGCCGTCGAGCACGATGCGCCCCGAGGCGTCCTCGTGGGCGTTGGTCACGTGCAGCAGCGCGCCCGGCTCGACCTCGAACCACCGCACGACCGGCGCGCCGGTGCGCGGCATGACGCCGATGCGCGGCGTGCAGGAGTCGTTCCACCGGTAGGGGATGCCGGACTTCTCCGCCGGGTCGAAGGTGACCGACATGTCGGCCCAGACCACGAAGTTCTCGGTGATGGCGAAGTCGTGCATCAGGCCGGTGCCAACGCCCTCGACGACCTCCTGCCGCACGATGTCGCCCTGCGGCGAGGCGACGTAGTAGATCAGGTGCGGCGGGAAGGGCGAGGAGGCGAAGAAGTGCAGCTCGCCGGTGACCGGGTCCTCCTTGGGGTGGGCGGTCATGTTCGTCTTCAGCCTGCCGCCGAAGTCGAAGCAGCCGACCGTGCCCAACTCGGCGTCCAGCTCGAACGGCAGGTTGGCCTCCTGCAGCGCCAGCAGCCGACCGCCGTGCTCGATGACGTGGGTGCCGGCGACGCTGGCGGCCAGGTCGGGCTGGCCGTGCTCGTCGTAGGCGGGCCTGCCCTCGAACAGCGGCGTGCGCACCCAGCGGTTGCGGTACCACTCCGCCCGGCCGTCGCGCAGGCGCAGGCCGTGCACCATGCCCGAGCCCTTGAACCAGTGCGTCGGGGTGACGCCGGGCTTGGGGTTGTGGCCGTTGCGCAAGTAGCGGCCGTCCAACTCGGGCGGCAGGGCGCCGCGCACGACGAGACCGGTGGCCGTGCTCTCCTCCACCACCGGCGTGTAGTGGTCGCTGATGTAGGGCAGGCTGCTCATGACGGGTTCTTCCTTCCGGGGAGCGGTGCGCCCGCGAACGCGCGCGCGACGTAGAGGGACAGGGCCGCGATCACGGCCGCTGCGGTGAGGAACGCGGCCCGGTAGCCGCCGGTCAGGGCTTCGGATGTCGGCGCGCCGGACAGCGACGCGGTCCGCGCGGCCGCCACGGCGGTCAGGACGGCCAGGCCGACCGCGCCGCCGACCTGGCGCGCGGCGTTGCTCAACCCACTGGCCACGCCGAGGTCAGCGGCGGGCACACCGGCCACCGCGGCGCCGGTGAACAGCACGAACGACGCGCCGAGCCCCAGACCGGCGACCAGGGACGGGCCGAGCAGGTCGACCGCGAACGTGCCGTCGGCGCGCGCGGCGCCGAACCACAGCAGCCCGCAGGCCAGCACCACCAGGCCGGCGACGGCGGCGCGGCGGGCGCCGAGGCGCGCGGACGCCCGGGGCGCGAGCCAGGAACCGGCGACGTTGGCGGCGGCGAGCGGCAGCTGGGTCAGGCCGGCCACCAGGGGGGTGTAGCCGAGCACCTGCTGCTGGTAGAGGGGGAGGAAGAAGAACAGCCCCACCCACACCGAGCCCAGCACGGCCATCCCCGCGGTCGCCGGACCGACGCGGGCCGTGGTGAACAGCCGCGGCGGCACCATCGGGTGAGGGCCGCGCCGCTGCCACCACGCGAAACCCGCCAGCAGGACGAGCGCGCAGGCGCCCGGCAGCACCCGGTCGGGCCAATCGCGCCCCGCCGAGACCGCCAGCACGAGCGCGACCAGCCCCGAGGTGACGGCCGCCGCGCCGGGCAGGTCGGCCTTCCCCCGGTCCGCGCCGGCGTCCGGGGGCACCACCAGCGCGGCGGCGACCAGCACCGCGGCCGCGATCGGGGCGGTGAGCAGGAACACCCAGCGCCACCCCAGCGCCCCGGTCACCACGCCACCGAGGAGGATGCCCGCCGCACCGCCCACGGCGGACACCGCTCCCCACACCGCCAGCGCGCGACCGCGTGCGGGCCCTTCCGGGTGCAGGGCGACGGCCAGCGACATGGCCGCCGGGGCGAGCGCGGCGGCGCCCACGCCCTGCACCGCCCGCGCCGCGACCAGCACGCCGGCCGACGGCGCGAGCCCGGCGGCGAGCGCCCCGGCGCCGAAGACCGCCGCGCCGGCGAGGAGGACGCGCCGCCGCCCCAGCAGGTCGCCGGCCCGGCCGCCGAGGAGCAGCAGCGCGCCGAACGCCAGCACGTAGGCGTTGACCACCCAGGCCATGCCGCTCGTGCCCAGTGCCACCGCGGCGTCGATGGCGGGCAGCGCCACGTTGACGACCGAGGTGCTGAGGACGACCAGGAACTGCGCGCCCGCCAGCGCGGCCAGGGCCGCCGCGGGGCGACCGGCCACACCGGTGGCGCGCGAGGGGTTCGATCGGGTGCTCATGTGCTCTGGTCGCTTCCCTGCTCGTGCGGGGCGGACGACGTCCACAGCGGAACCGCGCCCCCACTCGACCTTGAGTGAGTGACTGAACACTAACATATGCTCCAACCGATACCGCAACCGTTCTCGCAGCACGGCCCACTCCGAATTCCCGCACTTGACAAGCGAGCAGTGATCGATGTCCACTACCGACGAGAATGAGTAATCAACCAATCACACCCCTGGGAGCCCGACATGGCGACACCGGTGACCGCACGCCCGACCACCCCTCCCGGCGCACCGACCGCGACGACCGCGATGACCGCCGCCCTGGTCGCGAGCGGCGTCCTGGCGTTGACCAACGCCGTGGCGTTCCTCGTCCTCGCCGGCAGGCCGAACCCCGGCATGGCCGCCGTCTCGGTCTTCCCCCTCGTCGCCGCCGCGCTGCTGTGGCGCCGGGCGCGGATCGCGCCCGTGACGGCCGCGCCGGTCGCGTTGCTCGTGGTGTTCTTCCGCCCGGCCGACCTGGCGTTCGACCTGATCCGCCCCGCTGACGTGCTGCCGTTCGCGAACTCCGCCGCGCTGGTGGCGGCCGCGGGGGTGGCGGTGGTCTCGGCGGTGGTGGCGCGGTCGCGACGCGGTCACGCCGGGACCGGGCAGCGGCTGGTCGCCTGGGGCGGCGGCACGGCCCTGGGCGCGGCGCTGGCCGCCGGCCTGGTGGTCGCGTGGCCCCAGGCCGACGACACCGGTTCCCTGTCACCCGAACAGCTCGCCGCGCTGCCCGTCGTGGACCTGACGAACTACGAGTTCTCCCCCGCCCAGCTCCGCATCGGCGGCGGGCAGCCGGTGGCGTTCCGGTTCACCAACGACACCGACGACAACCACACCTTCACCATCGCCGAGCTGGGCGTGGACGTCGAGGTGCCCAGCGGCCGGACCCGCGTCGCCGTGGTGGACGCGCGGCCCGGCCGGTACGCGGTGCACTGCGCGGCAGGCGACCACGAGGAGAAGGGCATGGTCGGCCGCCTCACCGTCACCGGGGACGAGCGGGGCGCGGCGGACCGCGCACCGGCCGCCCCGCAGGACGGCGGGGCGCACCACCATGGCTGAGCGGAAGGTGTCCCGCCGGACGCTGATCGCCGGTGGCCTCGCCGCCGGGGCACTCGCCGCGGGCGGCGGCGCGCTGGCCGTCCGCGCCACCGCCACCGGTCCGACCGACGGACCGCCCCTCCCCCGACCCGGCACCCTGCCGCTGCGCGCCGGCCCGGACGGCGTGCTGCGCGGCGAGCTGACCGCCGCCGCGTCCGGCGGCTCCCTGCGCTACAACGGGACCGCACCCGGCCCGCTGGTCCGGCTCCGCGAGGGCGACCGGGTCCGGCTGGAGTTCCGCAACGACCTCGACGCCGACAGCAGCCTGCACCTGCACGGCCTGCCCCTCGCGCCCGCCGTGGACGCGCCGCTCGACCACCAGCCCCCCGGCGCGACGCGGGCGCAGGAGTTCGACGTCCCCGCCGGCGCGGCCGGCACCTACTGGTACCACCCCCACGCCCACGGCGACGTCGAGCGGCAGCTCCTGGCGGGCCTGGCCGGACCCCTCGTCGTCACCGGCCCCGCCGACGACCTGCTCCGCGGCTGCGACGACCGCCTGGTGATGTTCACCCGCACCGGTCGGGACATCGGCGTCAACGGCGTGGTCCGGCCGGTGATCACCCCCGCGGCGGGCCGCGTGCGGCTGCGCCTGCTCAACGCCACCGCCGGCGACCACCTGCTGATCGGCGTGCTGCGCGGCGGCGACCGCGTGCCCGCGCACCTGGTCGCCACCGACTGCGGCTTCGTCGACGCCCCGGTGGAGGTCGCCGAGGTCCTGCTGGCCCCGGGCGAGCGCGCCGAGGTGCTGGTGGACGCGACCGCGGCCGGGCGGCTGGAGCTGGCGGCCCTGCCGCACTCGGCCTACGGGCCGGGCGGCGCACCGAGCGCGTTGGTCCGCCTCGCGGCGATCGAGGTGCCGGCGGGGCTGGCCCCCGTGCCGCTGCCCGCGCGGCTGCGCGAGGTGGAGGTGCTCGACGAGGCGACGTCCGCGAGGCGCCGCCGGATCGCGTTCGGCGGCGGCCACGACCACTTCACCCTGGACGGCAGGGCGTTCGACCACCACCGGGTCGACGCAGAGGCCCGGCTCGGCACGCTGGAGGTCTGGGACGTGGTCAACGAGCACACCACCGACCACCCCTTCCACCTGCACAGCTACCCGTTCCAGGTGCTGGCCCGCGACGGCCGGCCGGAAGGGCTGCGCGCGTGGCGCGACACGGTGAACGTCCCGCCGGGCGGCACCGTCACGATCGCGGTCCCGTTCCGCGGCGAGCCGGGCCGGACCGTGTACCACTGCCACATCGCCTCGCACGAGGACCTGGGCATGATGGGCGTGCTGGAGGTCACCGCGTGACCGGCGGCGAACCACGCGGCACGGGGTCCGCGGCGCCCGGCCACGCCACCGTGCCGAACGACGCCCGCAGCCGGGTCACCCGGCCCCCGTGCCCGCCGACCGGTCGACCCGGATCAGCGAGCCTTCGCCGCGGCGGCCGCTTCCGCCGCGCTCCGCGCGACCATCGCCAGGTCGTCGACCGCGGCGACCATGTCGAAGCCCGCCGACCGCAGGTGGGCGGCACGTTCCACGGACCCCGCGTACGCGCCCGCGACCAGGCCGTTCGCCCGGCAGGCGCGGACCACCCGCCGCAGCGGGGCGTCCTCGCCGTCGTCGGCCAGCAGCGCGGCCACGTCCGAACCGAGCGCCAACGACAGGTCGAAGGGACCGACGAAGACACCGTCCACACCGTCCACGGCCGCGATGTCGTCAACCGCGGCGAGCCCGCGCGCCGTCTCCACCATGACCAGGCACAGGACGTCCGCGTTCGCCCGCTCCGGCACCGGGACCGCCACCGCGTCGACGGACCGGATCGGCCCGAAGCTGCGGGTGCCCCGCGGTGCGAACCGCGCCGCCGAGGCAGCCGCCCGCGCCTGCGCGACGTCGTCGACCATCGGCACGACGACCCCGTCGGCGCCGCTGTCCAGGGCCCGACCGATCAGTTCGGGCCGGTTCCAGGCGACGCGGACGAAAGCCGGGATGCCCGCCGCGCGCACGGCGGAGATCAGGTCGGTGTTGTCCCGCCCGCCGGCCGCGCCCCCGTGCTGCTCGTCGACGCACGCCCAGTCGAACCCGGCGCCGCAGACGGCCCGGACCACCCGCGCGTCGGTGCACCCGACCCACACCCCCGCGCCGAGGTCGCGCCGTGCGCCCGTGCTCCGGCCGGTTGCCGTCATCGTGCCTCCTGTGGTCAAAGGCCGTCGCGGTCAACGCCGCGGTCCCGGGTTCAAGTGTTCCCCGTCCGGTCGGAGGACGGGGCCGGCGCGAGGTCGCTCTCGTCGATCCACTCGATGGTGGCCACGATGTCCTCGGCGACGCCCTCCAAGCCCACCTGGCGCACCTGGCGGACGGCGCGGTCGCGGGCCTCCACGACCAGGCGCGGCCAGTCGTGGGTGAAGTCCAACTCCGTGCCGTCGGAGGTGCTCTGGGCCCGGTACGTCGAGCCGTCGGGATGGACCCGCCACAGCTGGAAGTACAGCGTCACCTGATCGTGGTCGGCCAACTCCTCGAACACCTCGACCAGCCGGGTGAACGGCCACGCCGACCACCCCCGCCCGCCCGGGTCCACCCGCAGCTCGGCGGTCAACCGCGGCACGACCGGGTGCCGGCCGTCGAGGTCGGTCAGCGCGTCCCGCAAGGTGACGGGTTCGGACCAGTCGGGTGGGTCATCCCGGGTCAGGCAGGCCCGGTAGGCGCGCCACACCGCCGGCAACGCCTCCCGGACCCGCCACCTCCCCAGCACGCGGGCCGCCCACTCGCGGACGGTGGCGCTGTCGCTGTCCAGCAGCGCGATCAGCGGTGGGCCGGCCCGCCGGTCGTCGAGGTCCTCGACGATCTCGACGGCGCACAACCGCCCGAACTCGCCCAGGCCGGGCAGGGCGCGCAGCAGCGGACCGACCACGTCGGCGCCGCGACCGAGGTGGGTCAGCTCGACCTGCGCCTCCTCGGCCTGCACGCCCTCGGGGGAGTCGAGCCGACCGATCAACCACTCGACCCTGTCCGTCCCGCGCTCCTCCACCGCCGCCTCCCGCTCGCACGACCCGAATCCCCACCGCCGTGTGGTGTCCATGCGGCGTCACGGTCCATCCTGGGCGTGCCCGCGTCCCCGGGGAACCGGTTTTCCACGCCCAGCCGAAGACCTCGTCGCCGTCGCGGTACCCGCACGAACCTCGCCGACCCGTGCCGACGACCGGTAACCTCACCCGCGCACTGCCACCACCACGAGCACCACGGCCGCCGGACCGGCCGCCCCGTCCACCGCGGGGCGCCACGTGGGGCCGACCGGACGGGGAGCCTGCCTTGACCACCGCACTGATCATCGGTGACCTCCAACGGGGCATCACGGACACCTACCCGTTCGCCGCGCGGGTGGTGCCGCCGGTCGCCGAGCTGCTCCCCCGGGCCCGCGCGGCGGGCGCGCTCGTGGTGTTCGTGCGCTTCGCCTTCCGGGCCAACGGGGCCGACCTGCTGCCGGGTGACGAGTTGTACAGGTCGTTCTTCGACGCCGGGGACGGCTTCCACGTGGGATCGGCCGGGACCGAGCCGACCCTGCCCGTCGCCGACGAGGACGTCGTCGTGCTCAAACGCCGCGCCGGCGCGTTCGCCGGCACGGACCTCGACCTCGTGCTCCGCGCCCGCCACGTCGACAGCCTCGCGGTCGCCGGGGTCGCGACCAGCGCGATGGTGGCCGCGACGTGCTACGACGCGGCGGACCGCGGCTACCGGGTGACCGTGCTGCGCGACGGTTGCGCCGACGGCGACGACGCGGTGCACGACTTCTTCGTGGACACCGTCTTCCCCGGCCGGGGGTTCGAGGTCGTGTCCTGCGCCGACTGGTCCTGCTGACACCCCGGCGTCGGACCACGTCCCGCGAGGTCCCGGGCCACCGGGGTCAGCTCGACGTCCACTCGTCGTGGTAGTCGCGGAACACCGCTTGCAGGTGGTGGCCGATCTTGAGGTAGTCCAGGTCCTCCAGGTTGGCCAGCGAAACCCGGACGGACCACTTCGGACCGTCGAAGCCGCCGCCGTTGAGCAGGACCACCGACGCCTGCTCCGCGAGCCGGAACAGCGGGTCCACCGGCTCGTAGGTGCGCTCCAGGTAGTCGGCGAACTCCTTGCCGTAGACGCGTTCGGCCTCGGCGAGCAGGTCCAGCTCGACGTAGTACGCGGCGCGCGCCGGGTCGTCGGCGATCCGCATCCCGGCGCCTTCCAGGAGCAGGTCCAGCCTCGTGCGGACGATGCGCTGCACCCGCTCCTTGTACGCCTTGCCGTCGTCCTGGAGGGCGAACAGCGAGAACAGCGCCATCTGGACCTGTTGCGGCAGGCTCAGGCCGGCGGTGTGGTTGAGCGCGACCCGCCGCGAGTCGGCCACCAGCCGGTCGATGAAGCGCAGCCGCGACGGTTCGGTGGTGAGCGTGCCGTAGCGGGTGTCCAGGCGGGCGCGTTCGTCGTCGGGCAGGCGGGCGACGAGGTCGTCGACGACGTTGTCGTCGTGCAGGCCGATCACGCCCAGGCGCCAGCCGGTCGCGCCGTAGTGCTTGGAGTACGAGTAGACGAGCAGGGTGTTGCGCGGCAGGTCGGCGGCGAGGGTGCGGAAGCCGTCCACGAACGTCCCGTAGACGTCGTCGGTGATGACGATCAGGTTCGGGTTGGCGTCCCGGACGATCCCCACCAGCTGGTCGCGGACCCGGTCCGACAGCGCCAGCGACGGCGGGTTGCTGGGGTTGACCAGGCACACCGCCTTGATGCCCGGGTCGGCGAGCTTGGCGACCTCCTCGGCGGGGTAGCGCCACTCGCGCACCCCGGTTTCGGCGAACAGGTCCGCGCGCACCAGCTCCACCTCGAACCGGTACTCGTCGAGGTGGGGGATCTCGATGTAAGGCGTGAAGATCGGCACCATGAGGGCGATCCGGTCGCCCTTGCGCAGCACCCCGTTGGCGACCAGGGAGTCGAAGAGGTAGCACATGGCCGCGGTGCCGCCCTCGGTCGCGAACAGGCTCAGCGGCGCGGCGGCGGGCCGATCCCCGAACAGCTCCTGGTGCAGGTACGCCCGCACGACCTGCTCCACGTGCGGGAGGATCCGGTCGGGCACCGGGTAGTTGTCGCCGGTGATGCCGTCGGTCAGCTCGTGCACCCACGCGTCGGCGTCGAACCCGAACCGCTCGACGCCCAGCCTCACGGACCGCTCCAGCAGGTCGGTGCCGGGCAGGTCGGGGTGCGCCTTGGTGAACGCGGCGAACCGGTCGGCGATGCCCGGCCTGGCGGGCATCCCGCCGATGTCGTCGCCGGTGAGCACGCGGCGGCTCTCCGCGAGGGAGAAGTGCCCCAGGGCGTAGAACGCCTCGCGCGGCCCGGTGGCGATCCAGTTCGGGTTGCCCCGACCCGCGTTGAGCATCAGGTGCGCGGCCTTGACCTGCTGCCCCTCGTGGTGCTCCTGGGCGAGCCGGATGAACTCGTTTTTGAGCTCGAAAGGGCTGAGCGCGCTCAGCTCCGCCATCTGCTCCCGGGTACGGGTGGACTTCGGCACCGGTTCGGCCCTTTCAGTGCTGGAGGAGCACGATCACCGCGCCCCAGATGGTGAGCAGGACGTTGCCGACGGCGTACGGGATCGTGTAGCCGATGGTCGGCACCTGGTTCTTCGCCGCCTCGTTGAGCGCGCCGATGGCGGCGGTGGTGGTCTGCGCGCCGGCCAGGACGCCGAGCAGGACGGGCAGCCGCATCTTCATCAGCCAGTGGCCGACGGCGAAGCCGATCACCAGCGGGACCACCGTGGCCACCGCGCCGAGCAGCAGCAGGCCCCAGCCGGCCTGGGAGAGGCCGGAGCTGAAGCTCGGCCCGGCGTTGATGCCGACCACGGCGACGAACAGGCACAGGCCCAGGGTGTCCATGAACCACTGCGCGCCGCCCGGCACGTTGCCGTAGGTCGGGTACTTGGCGCGCAGCCACCCGAAGACCAGGCCCATGATGAGGGCGCCGCCGGAGGTGGACAGGCTGATCGGCACGCCGCCCGCGTGCAGGGCGGGGATGCCGAGGCAACCGCCGAGGAAGATGCCCAGCCCGACCCACACCATGTCGGTGGCGGCGCTGGTGGGCACCGGCGTGCCGAGGGCGCGGGCGGCGGGCTCGACGAGCCGCTGCGGGCCGGTGAGCAGCAGCGTGTCCCCGCGTTCGACCCGGGTGGAGGACCGCAGCGGGAACTTCGCGCCCGACCGGTGCAGCTCGGTGACGAACACGCCCACCATGAACGGCTCGCCGCGCAGGTCCGCGACGGTCCTGCCCAGCTGGTCCTTCGCGTTCGCCACGACGTGCAGCGTCTCGGTCCGGTAGCCGAGCAGCTCCACGTCGTCGGCCTCGGGTCCGATCGCGCGCTCCGGGTCGTAGGCCACGACGTCGCCGCGCGCGGCGCTGACCGCCACCACGTCGCCCTCGGCGAGCCGGATGCCCTGGTCCTGCGGCAGCAGCTCGCCGCCGCGCCGCACGCGGGTGATGTAGACCCGCCGGCCGCGGTCGGCCTGGGCGCGCTCGAACTCGTCGATGGTCTTCCCGACCACCTCGGGGTGGGTGACGGTGTGCGCCCGCAGCACCACCTCGTAGTACCCCCGGCCCAGGTCGGGGTCGTCCGTGCCCGCGTCCAGCTCCCGGGCCAGCGCGGCGCTCTCGGCGGCCAGGTCGCGCCCGACGACGCGCGGGAGCACGTTGGCGAGCAGCAGCGCGCACAGGATCGTGCCCAGCGGGTAGGTGACGGCGTAACCGATGGCGACCAGGTTCTGCTGCTCGGTGACCTGCTCCGGGCTCAGGCCGGGCAGGCCGGCGATGGCGTCCCCGGCCACGCCGATGACGGCGGACTGGGTGAGCGCGCCGCCCAGCAGCCCGGCGCTCAGCCCCGGCCCGTACCCCAGGACCGCCGCGAACAGCCAGCACACCAGCAGGCCCGCCACGCACACCACGACGCCGAGCAGCACCTGGGGCAGGCCGTCCCGGCGCAGCCCCCGGAAGAACTGCGGGCCGACGCGGTAGCCGAGGGCGAACAGGAACATCACGAAGAACAGCGACTTGACCGTGCCGTTGACCGACACCTCGAACACCCACCCCAGCGCGAGGCCGGCGAGCAGGCAGCCGGTCACCGACCCGAGCGCGATGCTGCGCCGCCGGATGCGGCCGAGCAGGAACCCGACCGCGACGGTGAGGAAGACCAGCAGCTCCGGGTAGGGGTTGAAGACCTCGTCCTTCAGGAAGCCCATCCAACCTCCACCGACGTCTCGACAGGACGGTGGACCGAGGCTAAGTCGCCCGCACCGGCCGCGCCGGGCGAGCCGACCCGATCGAGTGGCAACGCCGGTAGCGCGCGCGGCGCGGCCGGCCGTTGGTCATAGTCGATCGGTGGAGTGGCTGAGGAGCCTGTTGCAGGCGACGCCGGAGATCGTGCTGTTCGTGTGCCTGGCGCTGGGCTACCTGCTGGGCAAGCTGCGCGTCGGGCCCATCCGGCTCGGCGGCGTGTGCGGCACGCTGATCGTCGCGCTCGTCGTCGGCCTGCTCGACGTGTCGCTGAACGACCAGGTGCGCACGATCGCGTTCGCGTTGTTCATCTTCGCGCTCGGCTTCACCGGCGGCCCCCAGTTCTTCGCCAACCTCAACCGGTCCGGGCTGAAGATCGGTGTGCTGTCGCTGGTGGAGGCCGTGACGGTCGTGCTGCTGGTGCTCGCGCTGGCCGCCGCGCTGGACCTGGACGTCGGCACCGCGTCGGGCATCCTCGCCGGCGCCGCCACGGAGTCGGCGGTCGTGGGCACGGCCACCGAGGCGATCGGCAAGCTCGGCCTCGACCCGGCCACGACGGTCGTGTTCCAGGGGAACGTGGCCACCGCCTACACCGTGTGCTACCTGTTCGGCCTGATCACGATCGTGCTGTTCACCAGCGGCCTCGCGCCCGCGCTGCTGAGGACGGACCTGAGGAAGTCGTCACGGGCGCTGCTGGCCGACATGGGCGGGGACGACGAGGACCCGGGCACCGTGCCCGCGATGCCCGGCCTGGTCGGGCGCGCCTACGAGGTGGCGCACGCGGCCGGGCGGACCGTGGGCGACGTGGAGTCGGAGCTGGCGCACCGGGCGTCCGTGGAGGGCGTCGTGCGCGGCGGGTACCGGCAGGTGGAGCCCGCCTTCGTGCTCGAACCCGGCGACGTCGTGGTGCTGGTCGGCGAGCGCGGCGCCTTCCCGCGCGCGGAGGAGCTGATCGGCCCCGAACGGGTGCGCCAGGACCTGGCGGCGAAGACCACCCTGGAGACGCGGGAGGTCGTGGTCGCCTCGCACGAGGCCGACGGCCTGGAGCTGCGGGCGCTGCGGACGCGGGGCGCATTCACCACGGCGGTGTCGCGCGCCGAGCACCGGCTGCCGGTGGCCGACGGCACCGTCGTGCGGCGCGGTGACGTTCTCACGCTCGTGGGCGAGGCGTCCGCGTTGGACGAGATGACCTCCCGAACGGGTTACGCAGTCCCCCGGACGGGTGCCACCGACTTCGTGTACCTCGGCATCGGCGTCACGCTCGGCATGCTCATCGGCAAGCTGACCGTCCACCTGGGGTCGGTGCCGCTGGCACTGGGCACCGGCGGCGGCGCCCTGGTGTCCGGCCTGGTGTTCGGCTGGTTCCGCACCCGCCACCGCTCGATCGGCAACTTCCCACCGGCCGCCGCCACGTTGACCAAGGACCTGGGCCTGGCCACGTTCATCGCCGCGACCGGCCTGTCCGCCGCACCGCAAGCGGGCGCGCTCCTGCGCCAGTACGGCGTGCTGCTGCCGTTCGCGGGCGTGGCGATGGTGCTCATCCCGGCGCTCCTGTCGCTCTACCTGGGCGCCAAGCTGCTCCGGATCGCACCCCCATCCTCGTCGGCGCCATCGCCGGCCAGCAGTGCAGCACCCCGGCGATCTCGGCGGTCACGAGCGTGGCGGGCAACTCCGTGCCGCTCATCGGCTACACGATCACCTACGCCATGTCGAGCATCCTGCTACCACTGACCGGCCCGGTCGTGGTCGGCCTGATCGGCGGCTGAGCACCCCGCGGGGTGTCAGGACCCCGCACGAGGCGGAGCGGATCGGCGTTGGAGTGGGTGGCCCCGCCCCGCGGTCCGCAGTTCGGCGGCGGCGATGACCCGGGCCGTGAACGCCAGGGTCGCCAGCGCCTCGACGATCGAGATCGCCAGCAGGTCCGCGCGCACGTCGTCGGCCGTCCAGTAGAGCGCGATCGACACCAGGGCCGGCATCGCGAACACCAGCAGGTCCACCACCAGCTGCCCGAACTTGTCCAGCCTCCGCAGCGGGGTGCTCCGGTGGACGGACTCCCAGGCGAGCACCACGTCCTCCCGCCCCTCGATCCCGACCAACGCGGGGGTCAGGTGCCGGCGCAGGTAGTTCCCGATCGCCGAGACCTTCTGGTCGTTGGTCAGGTAGGTCCAGCCCAGGACGAGGCACACCAACGGCACGAGGAGGAGCAGGTGCGGGCGGGCGGGCGGTTGGACCACCAGTGCCAGTGTCGCCGTCAGCGTGGCCAGCGCGGTGTACGTCAGGCGGTCCCGCAAGGCGATCCGCGACTTCTGCTCGGCTTTCAGGGCGTCGTACTCGGCCAACAGGAAGTCGTTGACCACTTCTTCCGCTGTGGTGCCGCGGTTCCGGGTCGCGTTCATCTGCTCGTCGTCACTCCTCCGTTGGTCCCGCGCGTACCAGGAAGTGCTGTCACCGGCCTACCAGGCGTGCGCCCACAGGCTCCGGCGGTCGCGTTCGAGGTCGATCCAGGCCGGCCCGTGGTGGGCCACGGCCTCCAACACCGGGAGGGCCGGGTCCATCCCGGAGGTCGCCGCGGCGAGTTGCTCCAGTTCGGCCTCGTCGTCGACCTCCGTGTCGCTCTCGACGTCGAGGCGTTCGCTGACTTTGAGGATCTCCACGCCGTCGAGCAGGCGGAGCCGGAACTCGCGGTTGTGCACCTTCCGAGGGGGCGCGCCGGGCGGCTTCCTGATCGTCCTCTCCCGCAGGCGCAGCGAGGCCGACGCGATGCGGTCGTAACCGAAGACGTCCCAGTTCTCGTTCTTGGCCGCACCGGTGGTGAAGTCCAGGTACACGCGCGAGGCGCGGATGCCGTACTTGGTCAGGAGGATGACGGTGACCAGGTACGCCTCGTAGCGCGGTGGTCCGTGGACCACCGCCCCGCGCCGGGCGTGCCAGTCGAGTAGCG
>NZ_JBHWIE010000055.1:0-34490 GCF_042732085.1 Actinosynnema sp. NPDC059797 | reverse complement strand
CCGAGACCACCGTCCACGTCACCTGGACCCACGCCGACGGCACCATCGGCGTGCCCATCCCCGACCTGCGCGTCTACGTGCTGGACGAGGACCTGCGGCCGGTCGCGCCGGGCGTGGTCGGCGAGATGTACGTGGCGGGGCCCGGCCTGGCGCGCGGCTACCTCAACCGGCCCGGCCTGACCGCCTCCCGGTTCGTCGCCAACCCCTTCGGGGAGCCCGGCGAGCGCATGTACCGCAGCGGCGACCTCGCCCGCTGGGTGGACGGGCGGCTGGAGTACTTCGGCCGCGCCGACCAGCAGGTCAAGGTCCGCGGGTTCCGCATCGAACCGGGCGAGGTCGAAGCGGTGCTGGCCCGGCACGCCGCCGTGGCGCAGGTCGCCGTCGTGGTGCGCGAGGACCGGCTGGTGGCGTACTACGTGCCCGCCGCCGGGACGGACGCATCAGGGTCGGACGCCTCCGGGTCGGACGCCTCGGGGACGGACGCCGCCGGGCTGCGGGCGCACACCGCGCGGTCGCTGCCCGACTACATGGTGCCCTCCGCGTTCGTGGCGCTGGAGCGGATCCCGCTCAACGCCAACGGCAAGCTGGACCGGGCCGCGCTGCCCGCGCCCGAGCGGGAGGCGTCGGCGGCGGGCGGGTTCGTCGCACCGCGCACCGAGGCCGAGCGCCGCGTCGCGGACGTGTGGGCCGAGGTGCTGGGCCTGGACGCGGTCGGCGTGGCGGACAACTTCTTCGCGCTGGGCGGCGACTCGATCTCCAGCATCCGCGTGGTGTCGAAGCTGCGCTCCTCGTTCGACCTGTCGCCGCGCGACGTGTTCGAGCACCCGACCGTGGCGGAGCTGGCGGCGCGCCTGTCGACGGCGGACGGGTCGGTCATCCCGCGCGCCGGGGGACGCCCGCCGCTGTCGTTCGCGCAGCAGCGGCTGTGGTTCCTGGACCAGTTCCAGCCCGGCGGCACCGAGTACGTGACGCCGCTGGCGGTGCGGCTGCGCGGCGAGCTGGACGTGCCGCGGCTGGAGCGGGCGCTGACCGACCTGGTGGCGCGGCACGACCAGCTCCGCACCTCGTTCCCGGCGGTCGACGGCCTGCCGGTCGCCGAGGTCCACCCGCCCGCGCCGGTCGCGCTGCCCGTGCTGGACGCCGTGCCGGAGGTCGGGCCGTTCGACCTGACCACCGGGCCGCTGTTCCGACCGGTGCTGGCGCGGCACGCGGACGACGACCACACGCTGGCGCTGACGATGCACCACATCGTCACGGACGGCTGGTCCGGCGGCGTGCTGATGTCCGACCTCGCCGCGCTCTACGGCGGCGAGGAACTGCCGCCGCTGCCGATCGCGTACGGCGACTTCGCCGCCTGGCAGCGGGCGCAGCCGCTGGACGCCCAGCTCGGGTACTGGCGCGAGCAGCTCGCGGACGTGCCCGCGCTGGAGCTGCCGACCGACCGGCCGCGGCCGCCGGTGCAGACCACGGCGGGCGCGCAGACCGAGTTCGCGGTGCCCGCGGAGGTGGTGTCCCGGCTGCGCCGGCTGGCCCGCGACGCCGACGGCACGCTGTTCACCGCGCTGGTCGCGGCCTGCCAGGTGCTGTTCCACCGGTGGTCCGGGCAGGACGACTTCGCGATCGGCACGGTGGCCTCGGGGCGCGAGCGGCCGGAGACGCAGGACCTGGTCGGGTTCTTCGTCAACACGCTGGCGCTGCGGGCGCGGATCGACCCGGCGGAGGACTTCCCCGCGTTCCTGGCCCGCACCCGGCGCACCGTGCTGGACGCGTTCGCCCACCAGGACGTGCCGTTCGAGCGGGTGGTCGACGCGGTGCGACCCGACCGGGACACCAGCCGCACGCCGCTGTTCCAGGCGGTGGTGGCGCTCCAGAACGCGCCGCAGGCGCAGGGCTTCCCCGGCCTGGCCGCCGAGGACGTGGCGCAGCCGGTGGTCGCCGCCGCGTTCGACGTGACCGTGGAGTTCACCGAGACCGACGACGGCGGGCTGCACGGGTCGGTCGAGTACAACACCGACCTGTTCGACGCGGGGACGGCGGAGCGCCTGGTGGCGCACCTGCTGGTGCTGCTGGGCGGGATCGCCGAGGACGCCGACCGGCCGCTGTGGGCGCTGCCCGTGCTGCCCGCGGACGAGCGGGAGCTGCTGGCGGCGTGGGGTTCCGGCGGTCCGGGCGCCGAAGCGGGCACCGCGGGGCTGGTGGCGCTGGTCGAGGCGCAGGTGGCGCGGACGCCGGACGCCCTGGCCACGACCGGCGCGGAGGACGTGACCTTCGCCGAGCTGAACGCGCGGGCGAACCGGCTGGCGCACCACCTGATCGGCCTGGGCGCGGGACCGGAGCGGGTCGTGGCGCTGCGGCTGCCGCGGTCGGTGGACCTGCTGGTGGCCGAACTGGCGGTGCTCAAGGCCGGCGCGGCGTTCCTGCCGGTCGACCCGGCGTACCCGGCGGAGCGGATCGGGTTCATGCTCGCCGACGCGGGACCGCTGGTGGTGCTGGACGGGCCGGTGGACACCTCGGGGCAGCCCGACGGCAACCCCGCGGTCGCGGTGCGGCCCGACCACCCCGCCTACGTGATCTACACGTCGGGCTCGACCGGCCGGCCGAAGGGCGTCGTGGTGACGCACGCCGGGCTGGCGACCTTCTCGGCGGCCGAGGTCGCGCACCTCGACGTGCGGCCGGGCGACCGGGTGCTGGAGTTCTCCTCCCCCAGCTTCGACGCCTCGGTGCTGGAGCTGTGCCTGGCCTGGCCCGCCGGCGCGGCGCTGGTCGTGCCGCCGCCCGGACCGCTGCTGGGCGACCAGCTCGCCGAGGTGGTCGACGCGCACGGGGTGACGCACGCGTTGATCCCGCCCGTGGCGCTGGCCACCGTGCCGGACGGGGCGGAGCTGCCGTCGTTCCGGACGCTCGTGGTCGGCGGCGACGCCTGCTCGGCGGACCTGGTGCGGCGGTGGGCGCCCGGCCGGCGGATGGTCAACGCCTACGGGCCGACCGAGTCCACCGTGGTCACGTCGTGGAGCGGGCCGCTGGAGCCCGGGGCGGGCGCGCCGCCGATCGGGCGGCCGATCCCCGGCACCACCGTGCACGTGCTGGACGGCGCGCTGCGGCCGGTGCCGGTCGGCGTGCCCGGCGAGCTGTACGTGTCCGGCGTCGGCCTGGCGCGCGGCTACCTGGACCGGCCCGGCCTGACCGCGCAGCGGTTCCTGGCCAACCCCTACGGCGAACCCGGTTCGCGCATGTACCGCACGGGCGACGTGGTGCGGTGGAACCGGGACGGGGTGCTGGAGTTCGTCGGCCGCGCCGACGAGCAGGTGAAGATCCGCGGGTTCCGGGTGGAGCTGGGCGAGATCGAGACGGCGCTGCTGCGGCACCCGGACGTGCGCGAGGCGGTCGTGGTGGCGCGGGCGGACGCGCGCGGCCACAAGCGGCTGGTCGCCTACGTCGTCGGCGAGGTCGCGAAGCTGCGGGAGTTCCTGGGCGAGACGCTGCCGGACTACCTGGTGCCGTCCGCGTTCGTGCCGCTGGGGGCGCTGCCGGTGAGCCCCAACGGCAAGGTGGACCGGGCGAAGCTGCCCGAGCCCGACTTCTCCGGGGTCGGCGGCGCCGAGCACGTGCCGCCGACCGGGCCGGTGGAGGAGGCGCTGGCCGCGGTGTGGGCCGACGTGCTCGGCGTGCCGGGGGTGGGCGCGGAGGACAACTTCTTCGCCCTGGGCGGCGACTCGATCCTGTCCATGCAGGTGGTGGCGCGGTCCCGGCAGGCGGGCTACCGGTTCACCACGCGGGACCTGTTCACCAACCAGACGATCGCGTCGCTGGCGCCGCACGTGACCGTGGAGGTCTCGTCGGCCGACGACCGGGCGGCGGTGGTGGGCGAGGTGCCGCTGACGCCGATCCAGCACTGGTTCCTGCACTCCGGCAGGCGCAACCCGGACCACTTCAACCAGTCGCACCTGGTGGAGCTGGACCCGGCGGTGGACGTGGACGCGCTGCGGCGCGCCCTGCGCGTGCTGGTGGCGCACCACGACGCGCTGCGGCTGCGGTTCACCCTGGAGGACGGGGTGTGGCGGCAGCGCAACGAGGACGTGGACCCCGAGGCGGACGTGCTGACCGTGGTGGCCGGCGACGCGGACCTGGAGGCCGTCGCGGACGAGGTGCACTCCTCGTTCGACCTCGGCGCGGGACCGCTGTTCCGGGCGGTGCTGTTCCGGCGCGAACGCCCGCTGCTGCTGCTGGTCGGGCACCACCTGGTGGTGGACGGCGTGTCGTGGCGGGTGCTGCTGGACGACCTGGAGACGGTCTACGGCGGCGGCGACCTCGGCGCGAAGACCACCTCCTACCGGGAGTGGGCGCGCAGGCTGGAGGCCCACGTGCTCGGCGGCGGGCTGGACCGCGAGATCGGGCACTGGGCGCAGGAGTTCCCGGAGTTCGCCCGGCCGGGGGGCGAGGCCGCGGCGGTGACCGTGGAACTGTCCGAAGAGGACACCAAGGCGCTGCTGCGCGGCGCGCCGGCGGCCTACCGGACCCGGATCAACGACGTGCTGCTGGCCGCGCTGGCGTGGGCGCTGTCGCGGTGGACCGGCTCGTCGCGGGTCGCGGTGGACCTGGAGGGCCACGGCCGCGAGGACGTGCTCGACGACGTGGACCTCTCGCGGACCGTCGGCTGGTTCACCACGGTGTTCCCGGTGGCGCTGGAGGTGCCCGAGGGCAGTTGGCGCGACCGGGTGAAGGCGGTGCGGCGGCAGCTCCGGTCCGTGCCGGGCAACGGTTTCGGCTACGGGGCGCTGCGGCAGCACGGCCTGGTGCCGGACACCGGGCGGCCCGCCGTGTCGTTCAACTACCTGGGCCGGTTCGACGAGGGCTCGGCGGAGTCGACCGGCCTGTACCGGGCGGTGCTGCCGTCGGTCGGCCGGGACCACGACCCGGCGGACGCGGGCGACCACCTGGTCGACGTGGTCGGCGAGGCGGGCAGGACCCTCGGGTTCACCTGGTACCACCACCCGTCGGCGCACCCGACGGCCGAGGTGGAGGCGGTCGCGGCCGACTTCGCCGCGGCGCTGCGGGCCATCGCCGAGGACTGCCGGGGTGCGCTGTGACGGTGCCGCTGACGCGCAACCGCAACTACACCCTGCTGTGGGGCGGGCAGGCGGTGGCCGAGGTCGGGTTCAGCGCCACCATGTTCGCGCTGCCGCTGCTGGTGCACGCGATGACCGGGTCGTGGGTGGCGGCGGGCCTGGTGCTCACCGTCGACTCGGCGGCGCAGCTGCTCGCCGGGCTGCCCGCGGGCGCGCTGGTGGACCGCTGGGACCGGCGCCGGGTCATGCTGTGCTGCGAGGCGGCGCAGGTGCTCGCGCTCGGCGGCCTGGTCGCGGCGGTGTGGTTCGGCTCGGTGACGGTGCCGCACGTCCTGGCGGTGGCGGCGGTGCTGGGCGTGTGCCGGGCGCTGTTCGAGCCCGCCGAGGACGCCTGCCTGCCCCGGCTGGTGCCGGAGTCCCAGCTGGCGACCGCGGTGGCGATGAACACCGCCCGGTCCCAGCTGGGGCAGATGTCCGGCACCGCGCTGGGCGGCGTGCTGCTGGGCGTGGCCCGGTGGCTGCCGTTCCTGGTGGACCTGGTGACGCACGTGGTGGCGTTCGTGGCGCTGCTGTTCCTGCGGGTGCCGCCGACCGAGCGGGAGGTGCGGCGGCAGCACCTCGCCCGCGAGATCCGCGAGGGCCTGCGCTGGGTGTGGGGCCGGGCCGAGGTGCGGGTGACGGCCCTGTGCGCGGTGGTGCTGAACCTGTTCTTCGCCGCGTTCTACCTCGTGGTGCTGGGCGTGGCGAAGGCCGGCGGCGCGACCGACGCCGAGCTGGGCGTGATGGCCACGATGCTCGGCGTCGGCGGGGTGCTCGGGGCGCTGGCCGCGCCGAGGCTGCACCGGGCGCTCGGGCCGTTCCGGTCCATCGCCTCGGTGTTCTGGGCGCTGTGCCTGCTGAGCCCGCTGGCGCTGCTGACGGACTCGCCCTACCTGCTGGGCGGGCTGTTCGCGCTGATCACGTTCCTGGCGCCGACCGCCAACACCACCATCGGCACCCACCAGCTCCTGCTCACCCCCGACGAGCTGCGCGGGCGGCTCAGCGGCGTGATGGCGGTGGTCGTCGGCGCGGCGGGCGCGATCGGCCCGGCGCTCGGCGGCGCGCTCACCGAGGGGCTGTCGGCGCGCGCGGCCGTGATCGCGTGCTCGGCGGGGATTTTCTTGATCACGGTGTTCGTCACGGTCAACCCGACGTTGCGCGGGTACGCGAAAGATCCAGTTCAGGAGGAAGAAGAGGCATGAGGGACGACATCACCTACCAGGTCCTGGTGAACGACGAGGGCCAGTACTCGCTGTGGCCCGCGCACCACGACGTGCCCGCCGGGTGGCGGTTCGAGGGGACGCGCGGCACCAAGGACGAGTGCTCCGCCCACGTCGACGAGGTCTGGACGGACATGCGCCCGGCGTCCCTCCGCGCGGCCATGGGCTGACACCGCACCCCCGCGTGGCCGGCCGGGGCGCCGGCCACGCGGGGCGACCCGGCGCGCGGCGCTCCGCCCCGGTCGGGGCCGATCAGCCCTCGCGGGCCGCGCCGAACGCCCGCAGGAACGTGTCCACCGCGTTCTCCGCCACCTCGCGCGCCTCCTCGTCGGGCACCACGCGCGTGCCCGCCCGGGACCTCGCCTCGATCGGCCCGGTGATCAGGGCCAGCAACTGCTCCGCCGCCACCCCCGGCTCGCACCGCCTCAGCCGGCCGTCGAGCACGAGGCGCGCCAGGCGGTCCGCCAGCGCGTCCGCCAACCGCCCCGACGTGCGGCCGTGCACGGACTCGACCAGGTCGGGGAACTTCACCGCCTGCGCCCGCACCAGCCACCGCAGCGTCCGCGACCGCTCGTCGCAGCACGCCGACACCAGCCGGTGGACCACGTCGCCGAGCGCGGCGCGCAGGTCGTCCCCCGGCTCGCGCAGCCGCTCCACGACCGCCAGCCCGTCCGCCAGCACCTGGTCGGCCACGGCGTCGACCGCGTGGCGGAACAGCGTCTCCTTGTCGGTCAGGTGGTTGTAGACCGTCGGCTTGGCCACGCCCGCCACCTCGGCGACCTCCCGGACGCACGCGTCGGCGTAGCCGCGCCTGCCGAAGACCTCGAACGCCGCCGCCAGGATCGCCCGCCGCTTGTCCTCGCGCCCGCGCGCCCGCGTTTCCGCCACAACGGGAAGCCTAGCTTTTGAACCCGTAGGTTCAGTATGTTGGACCTAAGAGTTCAATGAAGGAGGCAGGCTTGATCGTCAACTTGCTGCGGTTCGCCTTCCGCGAGGGCACCACGCCCGAGCAGGAGGAAGAGGTGCTGGCGGCGATGCGGCGCACGGCGTCGCTCGACCCGGTGGCGTTCTCCGCGGTCGGCCGCGACATCGGCGACCCCGCCGAGGGCTTCACCCACACCTACCTGGTGGGCATCCCCGACCTGGCGGCGCTGGAGCGGTACATGCACGACCCCGTGCACATCTCGGGCGACGAGGTGATCCTGCCGCACCTGGCGCGGCTGGGCGCGGTCCGGATGGCGGACGACGCGGACCCCGGCGTGGGCGCCGAGGTGGCGGCGCTGCACCGCGCGAAGGTCGCGAAGTACCCGGAGTGGGGTCGCGCGCTCGATGCCCTGGCGGTGTGAGGGATCGCCGATCGGGTGACAGGCGATCAGGTCACCGGCACGATCCTGGCGTCCAGCAGCACCCCGTCCTCGATGTCGAGCAACCCGATCGTGCCGTGCGGCTGCCGCCGCCGGTCGGTCGGCGAACCGGGGTTGAACACCCGCACGCCGTCACCCGTCAGGTCCATCGGGATGTGGGAGTGCCCGTAGACCACCAGGTCGGCCCCCGGGAACCGGCGGCGCATCCGGGCGGTGCGGCCGGTCGCCTGCCCGCTGTCGTGGACCATGGCGACCCGCAGCCCGGCCAGGTCCAGGGACGCGGTCTCCGGCGCGCCCCACTCGGCCACGTCCGGCCCGTCGTTGTTCCCCAGCACGGCGGTGACCGGCGCGTACTGCGCCAGCTCGTCGAGCACCGGCGCCACGCAGACGTCACCCGCGTGCAGGATGACGTCGGCGTGGCGCAGGTGCTCCGCCACCGCGGGCGGGCAGGCCTTCCACCGCCGGGGCGCGTGGGTGTCGGCCAGGACGACCACCCTCACGGCCGGCCTCAGGTCAGCGCGGGACCGGACTCGTCGCTGCCCGAGAGCTGCTTGAGGAACTCGTGGCACTGCTTGGCGCGCGCCGAGTCCTCCTCCATCACGCGGCGGAAGAAGTCGGCGATGTCCTGCCTGCCCGCGTTCTCCGCGTCGCGGACGTACTGGCCGTAGTCGTGCCCCGCCTTGAGCGAGTGGTACTGCACGGAGATCAGGTCGAAGCTCACGTCGTCGAAGCCGGTCTCGCCGGTGGCCATCGGTCCCTCCTCGGTCTTGATCGGTCGCTGTTCCCATACCCGGCAGCGGCCCCGCCAACCGTCCCGGTCGCGTTGAGTGGCAGCACCCGGGGGTTGCTTGTACGGTCCATCGTGGGTTGAAAACACAGCCTGCCGCGCGCGACCAGGCCCCATCGGTCGCGCTGTAGGAGGGCAACCCATGAGGATTGCGGTCGTATCGGTCCACGCCAACCCCTTGCCGGTGCTCACCGATCAGGAGGAGGGCGGCCAGGACGTCCAGGTGGCGGACCTGGCGGCGGCGCTGACCGCGCAGGGCCACGACGTCGCGGTCCACACCCGGCGCGACTCCGTGCGACCGCCCGAGGTCGTGCGCGCCAAATCCGGCTACGAGGTCGTCCACGGGCCCGCCGGGCCTCCCGGACCCCTCCCGTCGGAGGAGCTGCCGCCGCACCTGGACGAGTTCATCCGCTTCCTGCGCGACCGCTGGCAGGCCGAGCGGCCGGACGTGGTGCACGCCCACTCCTGGACCTCGGGCCTGGCGTCCGTGCTGGCCGCGAACGGCCTCGGCGTGCCGGTGGTGCAGACGTTCCACGAGCTGGCCTGCCTGGAGCGGAAGCTGCACGGCACGGCGGTCCCGGCGGCCCGCGTGTCCACCGAACGGCTGATCGCCCGCGAGGCGAGCCGGGTCGTGGCCACGTCGTCGGACGAGATGTTCGAGCTGGTCCGCATGGGTGTGCCGCGCCGGCGGGTGGCCGTGGTGCCGCCCGCGGTGGACGTCTCGCGGTTCACCCCCGAGGGGCCTCGGCTCAACCGGCAGCTGCCGTACCGGCTGATCACCTTCGACGCGGGCGCGGAGGAGGTCGTCGCCGCGCTGCGCGGCGTGCGGGACACCGAGCTGGTGGTCGTCGGCGGCGACCAGGTGCGGGTGCGCGCGCTGCGGGAGCTGGCCCGGGAGCACGAGGTCGCCGACCGGGTGCGGCTGATCGGCCCGGTGCCCCGGGTGGCGAGGCCCGCGCTGCTGCGCTCCGCCGACGCGGTGGTGTGCACGACGTGGGGCGAGGCGGCCACGGCGCCGCTGGAGGCGATGGCGTGCGGCGTGCCGGTGGTCGCCACCGCGGTGGCGGGCCTGTCCGAGACGGTCGTGGACGGCGTGACCGGGGTGCTGGTGCCGCCGCACGAGCCGGGCGCGCTCGCCCGCGTGCTGCGGCCCCTGCTGGCCGACGAGGCGCGCCGGGACGCGTACGGCACCGCGGCCGCGGACCGGGTGGACGCGCGCTACCGCACCGACCGCATCGCCGCCGAGATCACCCGGGTCTACCGGGAGGCGTCCGGGCTGGGGGAAACCGTGGAGGCGGCGCCCCAGGACGCGTAGCGCTTCAGGACGCGTAGCGGCTCAGGCGGTCGCCGAGGTCGTCGGGGTCGCCGACCGCGCGCAGGCGGATCGGCCGCGGGTCGCCGGGGTGCTCCCCGCGCAGGAGCGCCCTGGTGAACGCGGCCACCGACGCCGCCGGGGGCAGCACCTCGTCCCCCAGGTAGGTCAGCACCACCAGGTCGTCCTCCTGCTCGATCCCCACCGCCGCCGCCCACCCGTACTCCTCGTCCCACACCAGCACCACGGCCCGGTCGGGGAACGAGGACAGGTGACCGCGCACCGCGAGGTGGGCGGAGGCGGGCGGCCCGCTCTCGGCGCAGGCGTCGTCCCCGGTCATCCCCAGCTCGGCGGCGACCGCGCACAGGTAGCCGCGGAGCCCGCGAACCGGGACCCCGCCGTGGTGCGCGTACTGGTCCGTCACGGTCGCCCGTGCCCGTTCATGGCCCGCTCCCGGTCCGCGAGACGACGCGACCGGGAGCGCACGCGCTCCCGGTCGTCTGCCGATCCCCCGCCGCGGTCAGGTCCGCCGGGGCAGGGACGAGCGGCCCAGGCCCAGGCCGAGTCCCGCCATGCCGAGGGCGAGGAACAGGTGCAGCCAGTTGTCGGCCGTGTTGAGCGGCACGAAGTTGGCCGCGCTGTCGTGGTCGATGAGAAGGCCGTAGAGCCAGAGCAGGAGGTACACCACCGCGCCGACGACCAGGAACAGGTAGGCGCCGCGGGCCGTCCTGGCCAGCGCCAGGCCGATCGCGCCGAACGCCAGGTGCACGACGTTGTGCAGCACGGAGACGTTGAACAAGCCGAACAACATCGCCTCGGAGTGGTGCCCCGCGAATCCGAGCGTGTCGTAGTTGGTGGTCAGACCCGGGATGAACCCGGCGATGCCGACGACCAGGAACACCGCGCTCACCACCGTCGCGGCCAGCTGGACCGGCGTGCGCGTGGTTGTGTTGGCTCTGGACATGTCGACTCCCGTCGATGAGCGGTAACGCGCTTCGTGCCGACCGACTACCCGGGCGTCCCGATCACAAACTGCCCGACCGGCGGCTTTTCGCCCGCACGTGGCGTTTCGCGGCGGGCGGTCGGGCAACCCGGCTGTTCGTGCGGTTGAGCAGACCCGGGCGGGTCGACGTCGGCGCCGTGCTGCGCGAGCTGCGCGGTCGCGGCCTCAACTACGCGCGGGAGGAGGTGGGGCCGCCCGACTGGGTCTTCGACGTGCACCGGCGGTCGCTCGGGCGCGAGGGCGCGGGGCCGCCGGAGGAGGGCGGCCTGTGGCAGCGGGCGCGGGCGGTGGTCGAGGACTACGAGTTCACGCCGCCGGAGACGGTGCGGGCGTACTACGAGCGCGGTTCGGCGCTGCTGGGGCGCGACATCCTGCTGGAGGCCAGGCTGCCCGGCCTGCGGTTCCTGATGGGCGTGCGGGTCACCGAGGTGCGGGACGAGCCGGGCGACGACCGGACGCTGTGGGGCTGGAGCTACGAGACGCTGCAGGGCCACCTGGAACGCGGTCGGGTGGACTACGAGCTGGTCAAGGACCACCGGTCCGGCGAGGTCGAGTTCGTCGCGCGCGGCTACTCGCAGCTGCACCCCCGCGCGCCGTGGTGGATGCGGTTCGGCTGGCGGCTGGTGGGCCGCCGCACGCAGCTCCGCTTCTACCGGCGGGCCGGGGAGCTGTTGGCGCACAGGGGATCGGTCGTCGAGGTGCCCTCGGGCGGCGCCCGCAGGTTCGGCGTGACCGTGCTCGACCCGGTGGTCGGGCGAGGAGGAGAACGGAGCGGTTGACGTGAAGATCGTGATCACCGGGGCGTCCGGGAACGTCGGCACCGGGGTGCTGCGCGCCTTGGCCGCCGACCACGAGGAGCACGAGGTCGTCGGCATCTGCCGGCGTCCGCCGGATCCCGTGCCGCCGTACGACGCGGCCACGTGGCGCCGGTGCGACCTGGCCGGCGCGCGGGCGCGGGACGTGCTGGACGAGGCGTTCGCCGGCGCGGACGCCGTCGTGCACCTGGCGTGGATGTTCCAGCCGCTGCGGCGCGGCGAGCAGTTGCACCGGACCAACTACAAGGGCACGGTGGCGGTGCTGGACGCGGTCAAGCGGGCCGGGGTGCCGCACGTGGTGCAGACCTCGTCCATCGCCGCGTACGCGCCCTCGGCGGGTCCGGTGGACGAGGACTGGCCGACCACCGGCGTGCCCGGCTCGGTGTACGGGCAGGGCAAGGCCGAGGTGGAGGTGCTGCTGCGGCGGTTCGCCGAGGAGAACCCGGAGGTGGCGGTCGCGGTGGTGCGGCCGACGCTGGTGGCCTTGAGGGAGGCGTCGGCGAGCTTCCTGGCGCTGTTCTTCGACCCGGCCACACCGCGCTGGCTGCTCCGGCTGGTGGAGCGCGGGAAGCTGCCCGTGCTGCCGCTGCCCGCCGGGCTGGAGGTGCAGCTGGTGCACGCCGACGACGTGGGCGACGCCGTGGTGCGGATCCTGCGGAACCGGGCGAGCGGCGCGTTCAACCTGGCCGCCGACGTGGTCACCGCGGCGGACCTGGCCCGCCTGGCGGGGGCCCGGCTGCTGCCGGTGCCCGACCGGTTGGTCCGGGCCGCGGTCGGCGTGCTGTGGCGGCTGCACGCGATCGGCATGTCACCGGGCTGGTTCGACGTCGGCACCCGGTCGCCGCTGGTGGACACGGCGCGGGCCCGGTCGGAGCTGTCCTGGGTGGCGAGGACGAGCAGCACCGACGCGGCGCGCGAACAGCTGACCGGCCTGGCCGACGGCGCGGAGGGCGACAGCCCGGCCCTGCGCCGCGACCGCTTGAGCGGCGCGACCGAGCCCGCGCTGACCTGACACCGCCCCCTCAGCCCCTCGCAGGCCCCCTCAACCCTCGCCGGCCCCCTCCCCCGAGCCCTCTTCGGACACCCCCGTCCCGTGCGGCGGCTCGAACCCGGCGAGCCAGCCGGTCAGGATCCGTTCCAGCGCCGCGACGTCCTCCGCGTCCAGCGCGTCGAGCAGCCGCCGCTCGTTGGCCATGTGCTCGGTGAACGCCCGGTCGATCACCCGCCTGCCCGCCTCGGTCAGCGCGACGACCCTCCGCCTGCCGTCGTCCCGACCGACCCGCCTCGTCACCAGGCCGTCGCGCTCCAGGCGGTCGATGCGCTTGCTGATCGCCCCCGTGGTGACCATGGTGTGCTGAGCCAGCTCACCCGGCGCGCGCTCGTACGGCGCGCCCGCGCGGCGCAGCGCCGCCAGCACGTCGAACTCGCCCTCCCCCAGGCCGTGCCGCCGGTACACGACGTTCAGCTGCTCGGTCAGCACCGCGGCGAGGCGGTGCAGCCGGCCGATGACGCCCTGCGGCGACACGTCCACGTCCGGTCGCTCGCGCGCCCACTCCGCCTGGATCCGGGCCACTCGGTCCGCACTCATGCCCTCATCGTATCTTCCGCGGAAGCTACATTGTCTTCCATGGAAAACATCAGGTGGTCGCTGATCACCGCCGTCGCGCCGGTCGCGTGGGGCTCCACCTACTACGTCACGCACCACTTCCTGCCCGCCGGGAACCCGCTGTGGGGCGCGGTGCTGCGCGCCCTGCCCGCCGGCCTGCTGCTGCTCCTGCTGCGCCGACGCCTGCCGCGCGGCTCGTGGTGGTGGCGGTCGCTCGTGCTGGGCACGCTGAACATGGGCGCGTTCTTCGCGCTGGTCTACCTGGCCGCCCAACTGCTCCCGACCAGCCTGGCCTCGACGGTCATGGCCACGTCGCCGCTGGTGATGATCGCCCTGGCGTGGCCGCTGCTGGGGGAGCGACCGCGGCTGCGCGTGGTCCTGGGCGCGCTCGTCGGCATCCTCGGCGTGGTGCTCGTGCTCGCCTCGGGGCTGGGTCCGGCGAACCCGCTGGGCATGGCCGCGTCGGTGGCGGCGATGGCGATGTCGGCGTTCGGGCACGTGCTGACCAAGCGGTGGGGCGCGGCGTCGGACGTGCTGTCGGTGACGTCGTGGCAACTGGTCGCGGGCGGCCTGGTGCTCGTGCTGCCCGCGGTCGCGGTGGAGGGCCCGCCGCCCGCGCCGACCCGGCACGCGCTGCTCGGCTTCGCGTTCCTGTCGGTGGTGGCCACGGCGGTCGCGTTCGTCGCGTGGTTCGCCGGCCTGCGCCGCCTGGACGCGGGCGCGGTGGGCGTGATCGGCCTGCTCAACCCGGTGACCGGCGTGCTGCTCGGCGTGCTCCTGGCGGGCGAGCGGCTGACCGCCCACCAGGTGCTGGGCTCGGCGCTGGTGCTGGCGGGCGTGCTGCTGGGCCGGCCCGCCGCTAGTGCACGACGAGCGGCGCCTGGTCGAACGCCAGCGCCAGGTCGGCTTCCACCAGCGCCACCGTGCGGCGCAGGGCGGGCAGCAGCCGTTCCACCGTCTCCCCCGGCGGCGCCCCGCCGACGTGCAGGGCGGTGTTGACCGCCGCGACGACCCGGCCCGACCGGTCGCGCACGCCGACCGCGAGCGACCTCAGGCCCTCGTGCAGCTCCTCCTCCACCAGCGCCCAGCCGCGCTCGGCGACCTCGTCGAGGGCGGCTTGCAGGGCCGGTTCGCCGACGGTGGTGTGGCGGGTGAGGCGCTCGGCGCGGCGCAGCAGCGGCGCGCGTTCGGCGGCGGGCAGGTCGGCGAGCAGGACGCGGCCCATCGAGGTGGCGTGCGCGGGGAACCGGGTGCCGACGGAGATGTCCACCCGCATGACCCTGGTCGCCGCGGCCCGCGCCACGTACCGGACGTGGTCGCCGTCGAGCACCGCCATGGACACCGACTCGCCCAGCTCGGCGGCCAGGTCCGCCAGGCGCGGCTGGGCGAGGTCCGCCAGGGTGAGCCGGGACAGGCGGGCGTGGCCGAGGTCGAGCACGGCGGGCAGCAGGGCGAACCGGCCGCCGCGGTTGGTCGCGTGGCCGGTGTCGCACAGGACCTGGAGCGCGCGGCCCGCGGTGGCGCGCGGCAGGCCGGTCAGCTCGGCGGCGGCGCTCGTGGTCAGGCCGTCCGGGGCGTGGCGGAACGCCTCGACGACGGACAGGCCGCGCGCCAGGGTCTCCAGGAAGCCCATGCCGACCTCGTCCTTGGCGTCCTTGGCGTCCTTCGCCGACCGCACCACCTCGGCGGCCGGCGCGCTCCCGGTGGGCGGACGGGGCGCGCGCAGCGCGGCTTCCACGTCCGCGACGGCCGCGCGCAGCCGGGGCAGCAGCGCGCCGGGCACGTCGAGGTCGCGGCTGGTGTGGGTGAGCACGCTGATCGCCGCCACCGACCGGCCCGCCCCGTCGGTCACGGGCGCGGCGACGGCCAGCAGGCCCGGCTCGACCCACTGGTCGTCCAGCGCCCAGCCCCGCGCGCGGGTCGTCGCGACGCGGTCGCGGAACACCGCCTCCCGGTCGGCGAGCGGCGCGGCGAGCGGCGGCACTGCCGGGAAGCCCGCGTCCAGGGGGTCGGCGGTGTGGCGGTGCCGCCAGGACTCGAACCGCTCCTCGTCCCAGTCGGCCGCGAGCACCACGCCCGCGGCCGTGCGGTCGGCGGGCAGCACGTCGCCGACGTGGAAGGCCAGGTAGACCGCGCGCCGCCGGGTGGACTGGGCGACCAGGCGGGCCCCGTCGGGGTCGGGCACGGCCAGCGTCACCGACTCGTCCAGCTCGTCGGCCAGCCTGTCCAGCACGGGCGTGGCCGGGCCGACCAGCCCGCACGAGGCGAGGTAGGCGTTGCCGAGCGCCATGGCGCGCAGCCCGAGCGCCACGTCCTGGCCCTCGGCGCGCAGGTGGCCCAGGCGCAGCAGGGTCGCGGTGATCCGGTCCGCGGTGGCGCGCGGCAGGCCGGTCGCCTTGGCCAGGTCGCCCCGGCGCAGCCGGGGACCGGGGTCGGCGGCCACGGCCCGCAGGACGGCCAGGCCCCGTTCGAACGTGCCCCCTTCGGTGGCGTCCGCCAAGGTCGGTTCCCGTCTGGTGATCGTGAAGTCCTCGACATCGTAGGGCTCCGGGTGGTCCACTGTGCTCGCCTTGTCCACTCTGCGAACTAGATTTCGCTGAGCGAACAGATTGGTCAACGATGACGATCCATCGCGAACTTCTCATCGGCGGGCGGGAAGTGGCTGCTCAGACCGGGCGGACCACCGACGACACCACTCCTCTCACAGGCGGGGTCTACGCCACGGTCGCCGCCGCCGGGCCGGCCGACGTCACCCTGGCGGTGGACGCGGCCGCCGCGGCGTTCCCGGCGTGGGCGGCGCTGCCGCCGGCCCGCAGGCGACAGGTCCTGTCGGCGGCGGCCGACCTGCGGGAGGCGCGGGCGGTCGAGGCGGCGGCGGTCATGACCGCCGAGACGGGCGCCGTGACGGGCTGGGGGCGCTTCAACGTCGGGCTGGCCGCGGACGTGTTCCGGGAGGCCGCCGCGTCCGCCACCCTGCCGGTCGGCGAGGTGCTGAGCACGGGGGTCGGCGGCAGGCTGTCGCTCGCGGTCCGCGAGCCGGTCGGCGTGGTGGCGGCCTTCGCGCCGTGGAACGCGCCGCTCATCCTGGGCGCGCGGGCGATCGCGACACCGCTGGTCGTCGGCAACACGGCGGTGCTCAAGCCCAGCGAGGACGCGCCGATCGCGAGCGGCCTGTTCCTGGCCGACGTGCTGCGCGAGGCGGGTTTGCCGGAGGGCGTGCTCAACGTGGTCACCAACGACCGGGCGGACGCCGCGCCGGTCGCCGAGGCGCTCATCGCCGACCCGCGGGTCCGGGTGGTGAACTTCACCGGCTCGACCGCCGTGGGGCGGGTCGTCGGCGAACTGGCCGCGCGGCACCTCAAGCCCGCCGTGCTGGAACTGGGCGGCAAGAACGCCGTGCTGGTGCTCGCCGACGCCGACGTGGCGCACGCGGTGAACGCGGTCGTGTTCGGCGCCTTCGCCAACTCCGGCCAGATCTGCATGTCCGCGGACAGGGTCCTGGTGGACCGCTCGATCGCCGAGCAGTTCACCGAGCGGCTGGCCGAGAAGGTCGCCTCCCTGCCGCACGGCGACCCGACCGACCTGGGGACGGTGATCGGCCCGGTGGTCGACGCGCGGGCCGCGCGCCGGGTGGCCGACCTGGTGGCGGAGGCGGTCGCGGCGGGTGCGCGGGTGCGCGCGGGCGGCGGCGAACCGGAGGGCGCGCACCACCCGGCCACCGTGCTGGACCGCGTCACCCCGGCCATGCGCCTGCACCACGAGGAGGTCTTCGGCCCGGTCGTCGCGGTGACGGAGGTGGCGGACGAGGACGAGGCCGTGGCCCTCGCCAACGACACCCCGTACGGCCTGACCGCCGGGGTGCTGACCGAGGACGCCAGGCGGGGTCTCGCCATCGCGCGGCGGCTGCGGACCGGCATCGTGCACGTGGGCGGGCAGACCGTGGACGACGAGCCGCAGGCGCCCTTCGGCGGCGTCGGCGCCAGCGGCTACGGCCGGTTCGGCGGGCGGTGGGGCGTGGAGGCGTTCACCGCCACGCGCTGGCTGACGGTCGAGGGCGGCCACGGGGCTTACCCGTTCTAGCGGTTCCCGGGCCTCGTTCCAGCGGCTCCCGGCGCGGCGCTCCAGCGCGGCTCCCCGGCATACGTCCGGGGACCGCGCCGGGACGGGGCGGCCCGATCCCCACCCAGCGCCGCCCAGCGCCACCCAGCGCCACCCAGCGCCGCCCAGCGCCACCCAGCGCCACCCAGCGCCGCCCAGCGCCACCCAGCGCCACCCAGCGCCGCCCAGCGCCGCCCAGCGCCGAATCCACCCTCTCGACCTCACCCCACCTCTGGTTGACTGGCCTGGATTGAACTAAGTAAAATCGCCTTGAACTAAGTGAAATCACCGAGGGGGCCGCGGTGGGCGGGTGGACGGACTTCGAGTTGCTGACCGGCGCGGAACCCAGCCCGGACGGCACGCTGGTGGCGTACCTGAGCGACCTGGGCGGCCGGCCGCAGCCGTGGTTGGCGCCGTTGGCCGGTGGTCCGGCGCGGCGGCTCGACGTGCCCGGGTCGGTCGGCCGGTGCGCGTGGCGGCCGGACGGTTCGCGGCTGCTCGTGCTCACCGACCTCGACGGCCGCGAGGACCACCGGCTCGCCGAGGTGGACCCGGTGACCGGCGCGGTCACGTGGCTCGCCGCCGAGGAGGGCGTGCGGTGCGAGATCGGCACGCCGTACGGCTCCACCGGGCAGCCGTACAGCCCGGACGGCGCGCTGCTCGCCTACGCCTCCAACGCCCGCGACCGCACCGCGTTCGACGTGCTGGTGCGCGACCTGCGGACCGGCGCCGAGCGGATCGTGCTGCGCGGCGACGACCGCTACCTGCCGATGGCCTTCTCCCCCGACTCGCGGCTGCTGCTGGTCCTGCGCCTGCACCAGCAGACCGAGCAGGACCTGTTCGTGGTCGACCTGGCCGACGACCGGGTGCGGCGGCTGACCCGCTTCGACGGGCCGACCAAGTGCCACCCGGTGGCGTGGCTGCCCGACTCGTCCGGCGTCTACGCGTGCACGACGGCGGGCCGGGACTTCCTGGGGCTCGCGGTGCTGGCGCCGGGCGGCGAGCCGACCTGGCTCGACACCCCGGAGCACGACGTCGAGGGCGCGGCGCTGTCCCCGGACGGGACGCGCCTGGCCTGGGCCGTCAACGAGGACGGGTGGACCCGCCTGCGGTGGGCCGAGGTCGGTGGCGGTCCGGGCGAACCGCGTGAACCCCGGCACGTCACGTGCCTGCCGCCCGGGTCGGCGGTGGAGGAGTTCGGGTTCGGCGGGTACGCCCTGCGGTTCACCGCCTCAGGCGACCTGCTGGTGCAGCTGGGCCGGCCGGACGCGGCCGCGGACCTGTTCCTCGTCGACCTGCCGCGCGGGCGGGCCCGGCGGCTCACCGACTGCGGCGCGCGGCTGCCCGGCCCGGGGGTCGTGCCGACCGTCGTGCGCGCCGGGAGCGCGGACGGCCTGCGCGTGCCGTGCCTGCTGTACCGGCCGCCGGGGGCGAGCGCCGGATCGCCCGCGCCGGTGGTGGTGACCATCCACGGCGGACCGGAGGTCCAGGCGCGGCCCGTGTTCGACCCGCTGGTGCAGGAGCTGCTGTCCCGGGGCATCGGCGTGCTGGCGCCGAACGCCCGCGGCTCGTCCGGGTACGGGATGCGCCACCAGCGGCTGGTCTACCGCGACTGGGGCGGCGGCGACCTGGCCGACTGGGAGGCCGCGATCGGGCTGCTGGACGGGGTGGAGTGGGCGGACGCGGCCCGGCTCGGCGTGCACGGCGCCTCCTACGGCGGGTTCGCGGCGCTGACCTGCCTGACCCGGCTGCCGCACCGGTGGCGGGCCGGGGTGGCCGAGTGCGGGGCGTTCGACCTGGTCTCCGACGTCCGGTCGTTCCCGCCGACCTGGCGCGCGCGGGCGGTCGACTGGGTCGGCGACCCCGACGACCCGGCGGACGCGGCCCGGCTCGCCGCGCGCAGCCCGATCACCCACGCCCACCGGTTGACCGCGCCCGTGCTGGTCCTGCACGGTGAGAACGACACGCGGGTCGATCCCGGGCAGTCCGCGCGGCTCCACCGGAGGCTGCGCGAGCTGGGCAAACCGGTGGAGCTGGTGCTGCACCCCGGCGTGGGGCACGACCTCGACCGGGCCGGACTGGAGCGGACCGTGGACCTGATCGCCACCTGGTTCGAGCAGCGGGTGTGAGCCGGCCTCGCAACACCGGCCTCACGGCACCGGCTCATGGCACCGGCCTCACAGCAGGGTCAGCGCCAGGTACAGGGCCACCAGCAGACCGCAGGACAGGACGTGCGCGACGGGGTTCTGCGCCAGCAGGGCCACGAACTCCCGCAGGAACGCGCTGGGCAGGAAGTACCACGCCGTGCGCGCGCCGATGATCTGCATCCGCAGCCGCAGCCCCCGGGCCACCACGGCGGCGCGGAAGACGTGGAAGTTGTTCGTCACCGCGACCGCCCGGCCCGTCCGGCCGCGCTCGGCGAGCAGCTCCGCGCTGTAGGCCAGGTTCTCCTGCGTGGTGGTGGCCCGGTCCTCCAGCACGATCGACTCGGCCGGCACGCCTCGGCGCTCCAGGTACTCGGCCATGGCCACGGCCTCCGGCACGGCCTCGTCCGGCCCCTGGCCGCCGGAGACCACGACCAGCGGCGCGCGCCCGGCGTCGACCTCGCGCCGGTACAGCCGCAGCGCGCGGTCGAGCCTGCTCGCCAGCAGCGGCGGGACGCGGTCGCCGATCAGGCCGGCCCCGAGCACCACCACCGCGTCGAACCCGCTGCGGCGGCCGACGCTGCCGTAGACGACCGAGTAGAGCAGGAGGCTGACGAACAGGAACGCGACGTAGGCCGCCACCACCAGCAGCGCCCCGATCACGGCGTCGACCACCGGCCCGGTGCGCGCCGTGGCGAACGCGAAGGCGAAGACCACGCCGAGGATCGCCAGCCCGGCCAGCAGCGACAGCAGGTTGGCGGGCTTCAACCCCTCGCGCTTGAGCATCACCACGCCGTTGGCGAGCAGCGCGACCGGCAGCACGAGCCCCAACCCGACGGCGGCGGCCACGAACGCGTACCCGACCGCGACCGCCGCCCACCCCTCGGCCTCGGTGGCGCGGAAGACCAGCCACAGCAGCAGGAGCACGAGGGTCACGCCGAGCCACACGGCGTTGGCGATCCGCCGCCGGTCCCGGACCATGCCGACGACGAAGAACAGCGCGGGGACGACGGCCGCGATCCCGAAGATCATGGGTGCGAATCTAGGCGGCGGGCGCCGCGCCGGACGAGCCGCCACCCCTCGCCCGCCGCACGGTGTTCACCGCGGCCAGCAGCAGGCCCAGGCCGACCAGGGCCAAGCCGCGCAGCCACACCGCGCCGTCGATGCGGGTGAACAGCAGCAGGCACGAGGCGATGCCCAGCACGGGCACGACCGCGGGCACCCGGAAGTGGTCCGGTTCGCCGTCGTCGCGGCGGCGGCGCAGCACCAGCACGGCCGCGTTGACCGCGGTGAACACGATGAGCAGCAGCAGGACCAGCGTCTCGGCGAGCGCGGCGACCTCGCCGGTCAGCGCGAGCACCAGGGACAGCGCCGAGGTGGCGGTGATGGCGACCCACGGCGTGCGCCTGGTCGGCAGCACGCGGGTCAGCGGCGCGGGCAGCAGGCCGTCCCGGGCCATGCCGTAGGCCAGCCGGGAGGACATGATGCCGGTGAGCAGCGCGCCGTTGGCGACCGCGACCAGCGCGATGACGCTGAACAGCTCCTCGGGCACGCCGCCCGCCACCCGCACCACCTCCAGCAGCGGGCCGGTGGAGGAGGCCAGCTGGTCGGTGGGCACGGACGCGCTGGTCACCAGCCCCAGCAGCAGGTAGACCGCGCCGGCGGTGAGCAGCGCGCCGAACAGGGCGACCGGGTAGGACCGGCGCGGGTCCCGGACCTCCTCGGCCAGGTTCACCGAGGTCTCGAACCCGACGAACGAGTAGTAGGCCAGCACCGCGCCCGCCAGGGTCGCCGCGACGACGCCCTGCTCGCCGGTCCCGACCTCGGTGAGCCGCCCGAGGTCGGCGTCGCCCCGCAGCACCACCCACGTGCCCAGGCCGATGACCAGCGCCAAGCCGCCGACCTCGACGAGCGTGGCGGCCACGTTGGCGCCCAGGGACTCCTTGATACCCCGGATGTTGAGCAGCGCCAGGGCCACGAGGAACACCACGACGACCGCGGCCGCCGGCAACGACACCAGGGCCCGCAGGTAGTCGCCCGCGAACGCCCGCGCCAGCGCGCCGACCGACACGATGCCCGCGGCCAGCATGCAGACCCCGACCAGCGAGCCGGCCGCCGGGCCGAACGCCCTGGTCGCGTAGTGGGACGCGCCGCCCGCGCGCGGGTACCTGGTGGCCAGCTCGGCGTAGGAGGCGGCGGTCAGGGAGGCCAGGGCCAGCGCGGTGAGCAGGGGCAGCCACACCGCTCCCCCGGACTCGCCGGCGATCGAGCCGATCAGCACGTAGACACCCGCGCCGAGGGTGTCGCCGAGGATGAAGAAGTACAGCAAGGGGGTGCTGACGGCCCGTCTGAGGGTGGTCTCCATGCCCGTCCCGGTACCCGGTGGGGATCCCCTCGAAGCACGGGTTTGGCACTGCCGCGGCGCGGGTACACCGGCCCTGCGTCTTGAGCACACAGGGCGCTTGAGGCGGTGCTTGCAGATGGACGCGACGGGGTTGCCGGACGACGACCTCGACCCGACGCCGCCCGGGGCACCGCTGCCGTCCGGGGCACCGCCGCCGGTGGACGTCGGCCGCTGGGTCCGCGAGACCGCCGGCGACCTCCCCGACGAGCCCGCCCGGAACTTCGCGCTGATCGCGCGGGAGCTGATCGCCAACGCGCGCCGGCACGCCGAGGTGCCCCACCTCGTCCGGCTGCGGCGCGAGGGCCGCGCGTTGCGGGTGGAGGTGCAGGACCACAGCCCGAGCCGGCTGCCGGTCCTGGGCAGACCGGGCGCGGCGACGCCGGTCTCCGGCCTGCTGCTGGTCAACCGCTTGGCGTCGCACTGGGGCTTCCACTGCCACGAGCGGTACAAGGTCGTCTGGGCCGAGGTCTGGGCCACCTGACCCGGCCGAAGGCGGGCTCGAACTCGAGCCCGGCCGGAGCCGGGCTCGTGCGCCCTGCCCGGGTGACCCCGCCCGGGTGACCCCGCCCGGGTGACCCCTCGATCGACCCCGGCTCAGGTGGTCGTCGGGCGCGGCGCGGGCGCGGGGCTGTCCGCGCGCGGTGCGGGCGCGCCGCCCAGCGCCTGCACGGCCTGGTCGGCCAGGTGCGCCGACACCAGCACCTCGTAGCTGTCGGCCCGCATGGCCGCGATCGACGAGAAGTCCCGCCTGCCGCCGGTCATCGAGTGCCCGACCGCGCCGAGCACCGCGCCCAGCGCGGCGCCGAACAGCAGGCCGTAGAACGCGAGCAGCAGGCCGGAGATCACCGGGTTGATCCAGTTGAACAGGCCGAAGAGCCAGCCGAACAGGGCGCCGAGCACCGCGCCGGACAGCGCCGACTGCCCCGCGGCCCGCAGGGTCGTCAGCCGCCCGGTGACCTGCTCGACGCTGTTGAGGCCGCGGCCCACGATCGCGGTGTGCTCGACCGGGAACCCGGCGTCGGACAGGCGGTCGACCACCCGCTCCGCGTCCGCGTAGTCGCGGTAGCTGCCGAGCACCACCCGCTGCTCACGGGCGTCCCCCGCCTGGTCGTGCGGTCGGGACATGGGAACCCACCTACCTCCGTGTCGTCGTTCCCGGGGTGAGTTCCCACTTCCCGACCGCTCAAGCGTCTCCTTCCGGGCGATTACTCCAACACGAACGTGGCATCCGCGCGGCCGACGGCGTCACTGACCGCGTCCACGCTGAGGGTGGTGCCGTTGTGCCTGACGTACCGGCCGGGGAGGTTCTGCGACTCGAACGACGCGGCCGAGCCGTCGGCCAGCCCGGCGCGGCGGGTGAAGCTGGCGTCGCCCCGGAACAGCGACGAGCCGTCGTTGCGCTCCACGTACAGCTGGTAGTCGCGGTGCCGCAGGTAGTAGCCCGGGTAGTTGGTCGACTCCAGGGACACCGTGCCCGAGCCGGCGAGGCCCGGCACCAGGCGGAACTGCGAGTCGGCCAGCGGCCGCACGTTCGCCTCCACGCGGGCCCTGAAGTCGTAGTGCCGGACGAACCGGTCCGGGTAGTTGTAGGACTTCAACCGCACCGGGGTGGGCCCGTCCGCGACCGGGATGCCGAAGTCGGGCGTGCCGTCGGCGTTCCAGTAGACCTTCTGCACGCGGGTGCGGCGGTTGGGGTCGCGCAGCGGGTCGCCGGAGATGTCGCGGTAGTTGCGGTCGTGGTAGACGAGGACGTCGCTGCGACCGTCCTCGGAGACGGTGAAGGAGTTGTGGCCGGGCCCGTACTGGCCGGTGGCGGCGTTGGACTCGAACACCGGGTTCTGGGACTTCGTCCACGAGGCGGGGTTGAGCAGGTCGGACGAGGCGTTCGCGGTGAGCATCCCGAGGCAGTAGTTGGCGTCGGTGGCGCTGGCCGAGTAGGTCATGAAGACGCGGCCGTCGCGCTGGATGACGGTGGGCCCCTCGGCGACCTTGACCCCGCCGCGCGTCTCCCACGCCAGGGTCGGCACGGTCAGCCGGGCGACGGCGCCGGTGATCTGCCAGGGGTTGGCGCCCATCCGGGCGAGGTAGACGTTGGAGTTGGTGGCGATGCCCGGCTCGGCCTGCGCCCAGGTCAGGTACCGCACGCCGTTGACCACGAAGGTCGACATGTCCAGGGAGAAGGTGTCCCAGGGGACGTTGACCTTCCCCCGCTCGGTCCAGGAGCCGGTCAGCGGGTTGGCGCTGGAGTTCTCCAGCACGTAGGGGCGGATGCGCCACACGTCGTCGGTGCGCCCGGCGGCGAAGTAGACGTACCACCTGCCGTTGACGTGGTGGATCTCCGGCGCCCAGATGTGGGCGCCCATCTCGCCGCTGGTGTGCCGCCGCCAGATCACCGACTCCGGCGCGCTCGCCAGGCCCTGGATGGTGGTGGCCCGCCGCAGCACGATCCGGTCGTACTCCGGCGCGGTGGCGGTGAAGTAGTAGTAGCCGTCGGTGTGCTTGAAGATGTGCGGGTCGGCCCGCTGGTTGGCGATCGGGTTCGCGTACTGCACGGCGGGCGTGGCGTGGGCGGGCGCCACCACCAGGCCCGCGAACGCGGTCAGGAACGCGATCACGAGCAGGATCGGGCGTCGGTGTGCTGCGGTTCTCATGGTCGTCGCTCCGTTCGGCCGAGGGGTGCGGCGGGCGTCGCCGCGCACGGGGGTCACCAGGTGGGCGCGCACGTCAGTGGCCGACCTGGAAGGTGGCGTCGGCGCGGTCGGTCGCGGTGGAGATCGGGTCGATGCGCAGCAGGTGGTCGGCGTGGCGGAGGTGGCGGTCCGGGAAGTTGTGCGAGCGGAACGACGTCCACGCCCCGTCGGCCAGGCCGGGCACGCGGTGGAAGGTGGCGTCGGCGGCGAACGTCGGGCTGCCGTCGTCGGCGGCCAGGCCCACCACGTACCCGGAGTGCCGCAGGTAGCGGTCCGGGTGGTTGACCGAGCGGAACGAGACCCCGGACGACGCGGCCAGGCCGGGCACGAGCTGCCACATCGAGTCCTGGTACGGGTCGAACGGGTAGGGGTCGATGCGGCCGGCGTTGCCGGCGTGCCGGATCAGGTGGTCGGGGTGGTTGTAGGACTTGATCCGGTGCCACGTCGGCGCGCCCCAGCGGGACAGCAGCGCGCTGTGCTCGGCGGCGGTGATGCCGCAGATGGTGGGGTGCTTGGCGTTGAGCGGCTGGGTGTACCGGTCCTTGGTCAGGGGCGTCCAGGAGTTGCTGTTGACGTCGCCGCTGCGCCACGCGTACAGCTCGCCGTTGACCGGGGAGAACGAGTCGCCCCACAGGAACCACTCGTTCCGGTTGTGCGCCTTGACCACGACGGGGGCCTCGATGCCGCCGTTGACCACGCCGCTGGTGTAGGTGCCGCGGTCGAAGCTGCGGGGGTTGAGGGTGGTGGAGCGCGCGCCGTAGAGGCGGCCGTCGGCGAAGCTCTTGTAGTACAGGTAGTTCATCCCGTTGCCGACGTGCACGGTGGCGTCCAGGACGTTGAACCCGGGGTCGAAGAACAGCTGCGGCGCGGAGACGGTGGCGAAGTCGGTGGTGTAGTTGACGTAGAACGCGTCGCGGCCGCCGCTGTTGGCCGAGTAGAGGATGCCGTACCGGCCGCGCGCGGCGTCCCAGAACGCCTCGGGCGCCCACGTGTGGGTCGGCATCGAGTGCATCCTCAGCCTGCGGTAGTTGGTGAACGACCGCAGGTCGGCCGAGTCCCAGGCGTGGATGTACTGGTTCTGCCGGGTGAAGTCGGTGCCGTTGAGGTCGGTGGCCAGCACCACGAACCCGCCGGTCTGCTTGCGCAGGATGAACGGGTCGCGCAGGCCGCGCGTGCCCGCGGTCGGCGTGGCCACCGGGTTGCCCTGGTTCAGCGGGGTCCACTGGAGGCCGTCCGGGCTGACGGCCAGGTGCAGGGCGTAGCGGTTGGCCAGCCGGTCGGGCGACTCGGTGAAGTAGCCCATCACGTAGGCGGAGTCACCGGGCGCCGCGGCGGCGGTGCGGCCCGCGGCGGCCAGGGCGGCGGCGGACAACCCGCCGGCCAGGAACGTGCGTCGGTGCGGCATGGGTGCTCCTGAGGGCAGGGGAGGGTGGTGGCCGGCGGTGGGAGAGGGACCGCCGGCCACCGGAGGGGCGCTCGGTCAGGCCGCGGGCTCGCCGGAGGGGGCGGCGAGCGTGGCGCCGAGCCGTACCGGGGCGCCGAAGTTCGGCGTGCCGTCGGCGTTCCAGGTGAACTTCTGCGCGCGGGTGGAGCGGTTCATGTCGCAACCGCCGGACGCCGAGTCGTTGGCGTGGTAGACGATCCAGTCCTCGGTGCCGTCGGGCGACTTGAAGAACCCGTTGTGGCCGGGGGCGAACACGCCGTTGGCGTCGCTGCGCTGGAACACCGGGTTGGGCGACTTGGTCCAGTGCGAGCGGTTGAGCGGGTCGGAGCCGGTGAGGGTGAGCAGGCCCAGCTTGTAGTCGGGGCCCCAGCAGGCGCTGGCGGAGTAGACGATCATCGTGCGGCCGTTGCGGTACAGCGGCTCGGCGCCCTCGTTGACCGGGTGCGTCTGGCGCTCCCAGGCCAGCGTGGGCTGGGAGATCGTGCGGCGCGACCCGCTGATCGTCCACGGGTTGGACAGCGGGGTGATGGTCAGCGACTGGGTGCCGTCCATCGCGCTGCCCATCAGGTACAGCCTGCCGTTGTGCTGGAGGATGCTGGGGTCCAGCTCCCAGGTGTTGCCCAGGTCGGCCTTGAAGCTGTACGGGCCCATCGGGTCCGTGCCGGCCGACTCCAGCACGTGCAGCCGCTGGGTCGGGTTGAAGTCCTGCACGTTCTGCCCGGCCACGTAGTACAGGTACCAGCGGCCGTTGAGCAGGTGGAACTCCGGCGCCCACATGTTGCAGCACCCGTTCGGGCGACCCGACAGGTTGAAGACCACCTGGTCCGGCGCGCTCGACAGCCCGCCCAGGGTGCGCGAGCGGCGCATGGTGATGGTGGAGTTCCACGTCGTGGTGGCCAGGTAGTAGTACCCGTCGTGGTACTGGAGCCACGGGTCCGGGCCGTTGCGCTTGATCGGGTTGGCGAAGGTGCCGGAGCCGCCGGCGCCGAGCTTGACGAGCTGCCACTGCTGGTTCGCGCCGCCGGTGTCGGGCCACTGGATCACGTCGGCGCCGTCGGCGGTGGAGAAGTCCAGCACGTCCACCGCCTTGCCGCCGGCCCGGTTGACCAGCCGCACGTGGCCGCCGTCGGAGTCGGCCAACCGGAACTGCTGCCCGGTGCGGTTGGCGTCGGTGTTCTGCACCAGGCCGGCGCGGTCGGCGGTGGAGGTGAACTCCAGGACCTTGCCGCTGTGCCGGGACTTGACGCGGTAGTAGCCGCCGCCGGAGTCGACGAACTGCCACTGCTGCCAGGCGCCGTCGTTGCGGGACCACTGCGTGATCCGCGCCCCGTCGTTCGTGGCGAGGTTGTAGACGTCCAGGGCCTTGCCGCTGTTGCGGTTGACCAGGACGTAGGAGGCGCTGGTGTCCACGGTGGCCGCGGTCGCCGGCGGGGTGGCCGCCACGCCACCGCCGAGCAGGACCGCCGTCGTGGCGAGGACGAGGGTGGTTCTCATCGGTTCACTCCCTGCGACGCTGCACGGAAGAGGTCTGAGGTACCGGCGGGGCCTGTTAACGCTAACAGCGAGGTGTCGTTCACCTCAACACCGAATTTCGGCCTGGTTTCGGCGCCTTATGACAACCTTGTCAGCCACGGGCCACGACCGTGTTAACAGTTGTTAGCGATAACAGATGAGGCTCAGCCGCCCAGTGCGCCGAGCGCGTCCCGGCACAGCTGGAGCTCCTCGCGCGGCCGCACGACCAGCACCGGGACCCGCGCCCCGGTCGGGCTGACCACCCCGTCACCGTCCGATGTGGACGACAGCTCGCCGGGCACGCCCAGCAGCGACAGCCCCGCCACCACGTCCGCCCGCACCTCCGGCTGGTCCCAGCCGATCTCGCCGGTGAACACCAGCGCGTCGAGCCGGTCCAGCGAGGTCGCCGCGGCGGCCAGCTCGCGCCGCACCCGGTGGGCGAACACGCGCAGCGCCAGCGCCGCCGCCGGGTCGTCGCCCGCCGCCGCGACCAGGTCCCGGGTGTCGCCGGACCGCCCGCCGGACAGCCCCAGCAGGCCGGACTCGTGGTTGAGGCCGTGGTCGAGGGCGTCCAGGTCGAGGCCGTGGCGCAGCAGCCACAGCAGCATCCCGGGGTCGACGCTGCCCGAGCGCTTGGACATGGGCACGCCCTCCAGCGGCGTGAAGCCCATCGAGGTGTCCACGCTGCGCCCGTCCCGCACCGCGCACACCGAGCAGCCGCCGCCCAGGTGCGCCAGCAGCGCGCTCACCCCGCCGGCGGGCCGGTCGAGGATCTCCGCCGTCCGGTCCAGCGCCCACCGGTAGGACAAGCCGTGGAAGCCGTAGCGGCGCAGGCCGTGGCGCTCCCGCCACTCGGCGGGCAGCGGGTAGGTGGCGGCGACCTCGGGCAGGTCGGCGTGGAAAGCGGTGTCCGGGCACAGCACGTGCGGCGGGTCGGGCAGCCGTTCGCGCAGCACCTCCAGCAGCCGCAGCGCGGGCGGCACGTGCAGCGGCGCCAGGTCCTCGGCGCGGCGGGCGGCGGCCAGGGCCGCGTCGTCGACGGGCGTGGCGGCGCGCAGGTCCGGGCCGCCGTGCACGAGCCGGTGCGCGACCGCGACGAGGTCGCCGTCGAGGCGGTCCAGCAGGTCGTCCAGGGCGCGGCGGGCCTCGTCGGAGTCCGGTGCGCCGTCCACGTCGACGGAGTCCAGGACCTCTTCGGAGCCGGTGTCGACCAGGTGGGCCTTGAGGCTGTTGGAACCGGCGTTGACGGTCAGGACGGCGTTCACGCGCCCCACCGCCACCCGGTGACGGCCTCGGGGTCCACGCCGTCGCGGTGGGCGGCGGCCCGCAGGTCGTCCCGCTCCGCCAGCACGGCGGTGTCGTCGCGGCCGGTGCGGCGCAGCGCGTCGGCGGCCAGGTCGTGCCGGCTCATGCGGTTGCTCACGAGCAGGTCGTAGGGCGTGGTCGTGGTGCCCTCCTCCAGGTAGCCGTGGACGTGGAACCGCTCGGTGCCGGGCCGGCCGTGCAGCGTCTCGTGCACCGCCGAGGGGTAGCCGTGGAAGCCGAACACGACCGGGACGCCCTCGGGGAAGCAGGCGGCGAAGTCCTCGTCGGCCAGGCCGTGCGGGTGCCGGTCGGCGGGCGCCAGCGACAGCAGGTCCACGACGTTGACCACGCGCACGGCCAGGTCGGGCGCGCGGTCGCGCAGGATCGAGGCCGCCGCCAGCACCTCGACGGTGGGGATGCCGCCCGCGCACGCCAGCACCACGTCCGGGTCGCCGCCGGTCGAAGCCCACTCCCACACGCCCGCGCCCGCCGCGCAGTGCCGCTCGGCGGCCTGGAGGTCCAGCCACTGCGCGCCCGCGTTCTTGCCCGCGACCACCAGGTTGATCCGGTCGGTGGAGGCCAGGCAGTCCCGCAGCGTGACCAGCAGGGTGTTGGCGTCCGGCGGCAGGTAGACCCGCGCGGTACCGGGTTTCTTGGTGAGCAGGTTGTTGAGGAAGCCGGGGCCCTGGTGGCTGTAGCCGTTGTGCTCCTGCCGCCAGCCCTCGCTGGTGAGCAGGTGGTTCAGGCTCGCCACCGGCTCCCGCCACGGCACCTCGCCCGCCACCTTGAGGAACTTGGCGTACTGGTTGACCATGCTGTCCACGATCGAGGCGAACGCCTCGTAGCACGGGAACAGGCCGTGCCGCCCGGTCAGCAGGTAGCCCTGGAGCCAGCCCTGGCACAGGTGCTCCGACAGCACCTCCAGCACCCGGCCGCCCGGCGCGACGTGCTCGGCGGTGTCGGGCAGCGGCCAGGTGAACGCCCGGTCGGTCGCCTCCAGCAGCGCGCCGAGCTTGTTGGACTCCAGCTCGTCGGGGCAGACCACGCGGAAGTCGCGGCGGTCCTCGGTGGCCCGCACCAGCTCGGCCAGCCACTCCCCCGCCGCGCCGGTCGGGCTCGCGCTCCCGGAGCCCGGCTCGGGCACGTCCACCGCGAACGGCGCGAGGTCGGGCAGCGGCAGGTCCCGGCGCAACCGGCCGCCGTTCGCCTCGGGCACCCGCCCCAGTCGCAGCTGTTCCGGCGGCAGCTCGGCGAGCAGGTCGTCGTGCGGGCGGCCGTCGGCGTCGAACAGCTCCTCGGGCCGGTAGGACCGCAGCCACCGCTCCAGCAGCGCGAACTCGGCGTCGTCGTCGTGCACCCCGCCCAGCGGCACCTGGTGGGCGCGGAATGTCCCCTCCAGCGGCTCGCCCCCGGCGTCGTGCGCGGGCACGCCCCAGCCCTTCGGGGAGCGCAGCAGCAGCATCGGCCACACCGCCCGCTCACCCGGCTCCCACCGCTCGCGCACCGCGGCGATCTCGGCGTGCGCCAGGTCCAGCGTCTCGGCCAGCAACCCGTCCGGGTCGTCCGTGCGCGTCACGTCCACCACGTACGGCGACCAGCCCGCACCGCTGAAGTACGACACCAGCTCCTCGTCGGACATGCAGCCGTAGACGGTGGGCGAGGAGATCTTGTAGCCGTTGAGGTGCAGCACCGGCAGCACCGCGCCGTCGGTGCGCGGGTGGAGGAACTTGTTCGCGTGCCACGAGCCGGCCGTGGGACCGGTCTCGGCCTCGCCGTCGCCGACCAGGCACGCCACCAGCAGGTCGGGTTTGTCGAAGGCCGCGCCGAACGCGGTGGCCAGCGCGTAGCCCAGCTCGCCGCCCTCGTGGACCACGCCGGGCACCTCCGGCGAGAGGTGGCTGGGGAAGCCGCCCGGCCAGGAGAACCGGCGCACCAGCTCGGCCAGGCCCGCGCCGTCCCGGCCCAGCGCCGGGTCCAGCTCCGCGTGCGTGCCCTCCAGCCACAGGTTCGCGTGCACGGCGGGCGCGCCGTGGCCGGGGCCGGTGACCAGCAGCGCCCGCTGCCCGGTGCGCCGCACCAGGCCGTTGAGGCCGCTGTAGAGCAGCGTGATGCCGGGGCAGGTGCCCCAGTGGCCGAGCAGCCGCGGCTTGAGGTGCTCGCGGCGCAGCGGTTCGCGCAGCAGCACGTTGTCCTTGAGGTAGATCATCGCCGCCGCGGCGTAGTCACACGCCCGCCGGTAGCGCTGGACGGCCTCGGTGCCGCGGGTCTGCGTGGTCGTCATGCCCTGGGGACTACCCGCGCGGGCGGCCCGGGAAAAGCCGTTCCGCTCCGGACGCGTTCACCCGGTGGGTGCTTCCGGGCCGGCCGCGGACGGGTTCCGTTTGGATTCCGGTCGGGTTCCCGCGGGTTCCGGTCAGCCGCGGTCGGGGTCGTCGGCCGCCGAGTAGTCGGAGACGCCGATGTTCCCGGTCGGGCTCGCCTCGGGGTGGTCCGAACCGGTGTCGCTGCGCCCGGCCGGGTTGCCGATGTCGTCCAGCGGGCCCGAGGCCCCCTCGTCCAGCGACGCGCGACTCGCCGCGTCGTACTCACGCTCTTCCCTCGGCTCGTAGTCCATGGCCGACGGCTACCCGCCGCGCGCACCGGCAAACGGTGTGGCGCACGACACAGCACCACCGTTCAACGAGGCGCGTCCACCACGGGGTTTCCCGACCGCAACCGACCCAGCGGCAGAAGGGGGCGACGTGCGGGACGACTTCGACCGGTTCGTCACCGATCGCCTAGACCGGCTCTTGCGCTACGCCACGGCGCTGACCTGCGACAAGCACCTGGCGCAGGACATCGTCCAGGAGGTGCTGCTGCGGGCCTCGCGGCGGTGGGACCGGATCGGGGCGATGGACGCGCCCCACCTCTACGTCAAGCGGATGGTCACCAACGACTACCTGTCGTGGCGGCGGCGCCGAGCCGCGAAAGAGGTGTCGACCTCGCACGCGGCGCTGGTCGAGCTGGGCCCGACCGCGGCCGACCCGGCCGTGCGGCACGCCGAGCGCGACGCGATGCGCGCCCTGATCGCGACGCTGCCGCGCAAGCAGCGGGCCGCGATCGTGCTGCGCTACTACGAGGACAGCACGGACGCCGAGATCGCCGCGGTGCTGGGCTGCACGGAGGGCACCGTGCGCAGCCACATCTCCCGCGCGCTGCGGACCCTGCGAATCGACCGGACCAACCAGGCGGAGGTGCTGCGATGACCGACCAGGAAGCCCTCATCCGCGAGGCCGTCGCGGCCACGGCCGACGAAGCCGTGGACCACCGCGCCGTGCTCGCCGGCCTGCGGACCCGGCGACCGCGCCGGCGACCGTTCGCCCTGATCGCGGTGGGCGTGCTGACCGCCGTGGCCGCGCTCGTCGCGGTGGCCGTGCCACTGGTCGTCGACCGGGGCTCACCACCCGCCGCGCAGGTCCCGCCGACCGGCCGGACCGTGCTGCTGGTGGGTTTGGACGAGGTGCCGCGACCGGACGCCGTCGTCGTGGCCAGGATCAGCCCGGACGGCACGGTCAGCACCCTGTCGGTGCCCAGGGACGCCCTGGTCGACCTCCCGGGCGTCGGTCCGGGCAGGGTGGGTGACGCCTACGTCCGCGCCTACCAGGCGGCCGCGGGCCAGGACGCGCACCAGGCGGGCGCGGAGGCGTTGGCGCGGGCGGTCTCGCACCTGACCGGTGTGCCCGTCGACCACCACGCGGCCGTGCGGATGAGCGCCTTCGCCGAGCTGTCGGACGCGTTGGGCGGCGTCGAGGTGTGCCTGCGGGCCCCGGCGGTGGACCCGCTCGCCGGCGTCGACCTGCCCGCCGGGCGGCAGGCGCTGCGGGGCGCGGACGCACTGGCGTTCCTGCGCCAGCGGCAGGGCCTGAACGGTGGCGACGTGGACCGCGCGGTGCGGCACCAGGCGTTCCTGACGAGCGCGCTGTCCCGGGCGGCCGAGCTGACGGGCGACCCGGCCGCGCTGGCCCGCGTGGCGGCACTCGTGCGGCGCGACGTGCTCACCGACCCCGGCTGGGACCCGATGGAGGTCGCCGGCCTGCTCCGCCCGGGCGGCGCGGTGAGGGGCGCGGTCATCCCGGTCCTCGACCCGGCCGAGGTCGGCGGGGGGCCCGACCGGGGCCAGGGGCAGCCGACGGACCCGGGGGCGGTGCGGGCGTTCGCCACGAACCACCTGGCCGACCCCGGCCCGGACAGCACCCCTGCCCCCACCACCGGACCCGACAACTGCGTGAGCTGACCACAGGCGGCGCCACCCCTGCTACCCGGCAACCCCCGGCCGCGCCGTCCTGGCGCGGCCGGGGCCTGGAGCCCGGGGTGCGGGGCTCGGCGCGCGGGCCCTGGCGTGCCGGGGTTCGGGGTTGGGGGTTGGGAGGTGGATGGTTTGGGTTGAGGTGGGAGATTGATTGGCTCGGGGCGTCAGCGGGGTGGCAATTCCGCCCAATCGCCTGCCGCGTTCGCCCTGATCAGCGCCTCGCCGACCCGGGCCGTGCGGATCGAGTGGCCGAGCGGCACCAGCAACCCCTCCCGCCCATGCCTCCCTCCACCCCTCCCTGCCCTTCCCTCCCTCACCGCGTCCGCGAACGCGGCCACCTGCAATTCGTACGCGTCCGCAGCGGGCACGACCTCCTCCCGCACCCCGTCGAGCGTCACGACGGTGATGACACCGTCCTCGTGCGGGGTGGTCCAGGCGTTGCGCACGGAGATCGAGCCGCGCGTGCCCTGTAGCTCGTAGTGGGCGCGCGGACCGTACTCCAGGCTGTAGTCGAGCACCGCCGAGCGACCGTCGCCGAAGTCGAGCACGGCCACCGCCCCCAGGTCGACCGGCTCCCCGTGGAACCGTGCCCAGACCCGGCGGGGTTCCGCGCCGAACGCCCACAACGGCACGTCGAACGCGTAGCAGCCGACGTCCCACGTGGCGCCGCCACCGAGCGCGGGGTCGAACCGGATGTTGCCCTCGACCGGGGTCGGATAAGCGAACGCGGCCCGCACCACCCTCAACTCGCCGATCCCGCCGATCCCGCCGCTCTCGTCCCCTCCTCCCGTCCCGAGGAGCTCGACGACCCGCCGCTGCTGCGGGTGGAAGCGGTACATGTACGCCTCCATCACCACCAGGTCCCCGGCAGCGCGCCCGATGCGCAGGCAGTCCTCTTCGGACAGGGCCATCGGCTTCTCCACCAGCACGTGCTTGCCGGCCTCCAGCGCCCGCAACACCCACGTCACGTGCTCGGAATTGGGCAGCGCGACGTACACGGCGTCCACCTCGGGGTCCCCCAACAACGCGTCGTACCCGTCGTGGACCCGAGCCCCGAACCGCCGCGCCACCTCACCCGCCGCCGCCACCCGCCCCCGCCGACTGGCCACGGCCGCCACCACGTTCCCCGGCACCCGCCCCACCGCCGGCAAAACCCGCCCGGCAATGTGCGAAGTAGCCCCCAACACTCCCCACCGCAACACCACCACACCCAACCTTAACCGCTTAACCTCCCCCGACTCCCACCCCGGCGAGTCGTAGAGCGTTATTCAGAACTGTTGGTGTGGGTTGGCTGGTGGTGGTGGTCTGGGGTGACAGCGCAACAGCCCTGCCTGGATAGGGTCGGTTTCCTCTCACAGAAGCACGACCACCAGGGCAGGGCTGTTGCGCTACC
>NZ_JBHWIE010000054.1:0-35827 GCF_042732085.1 Actinosynnema sp. NPDC059797 | reverse complement strand
CGCTGTAGGCGTGCACGCGGTACCGGTAGTAGCCGGCGGTGCCGTTGTAGGTCACCGACTCGCTCGCGGACGGGCTGTCGCCCTTGGCCACGTCGGCCCACGTGCTGCCGTTCCACTTCTGGAGGTACAGGTCGAAGTCCGCGCCGCTCGGGCCCGCCAGGCAGCCGACGTGCGCGCCGGACGTGGTGGACTGGTAGTAGCTGTTGTTCGGCTGGATCGCCTGGCCGCCCGCGGCCAGCGAGCCGTTGTAGGTGGCCTCGGAGCTCTGGCAGCCGGTCGGCGGGTTCGGGGTGCCGCCACCGCCGGTGATCAGGGACAGCCCGTACGCCTGGAGGATCTCGTTGACCGGCTGGAAGTACGTGGTGCCGCCGGTCCGGCAGTTGCCCGAACCGCCCGAGGTCACGCCCTGCGCCTGGGTGCCCGCCAGCAGCGAGCCGCCCGAGTCGCCGGGCTCCGCGCACACCGTCGTCTGGATCAGGCCGGTCACGGTGCCCTGCGGGTAGCTCACCGAGGAGTTGCGGGCCTGGATGGTGCCGCAGTGCCAGCCGGTGGTGGAACCCGACCGGCACACGGTGGAGCCGACCGGCGCGTCCTGCGAGCCCGCCACGGACACGGTGCCGCCGGAGTAGTTGTTCACCAGCCCGCGCGGGGTGTTGCCCGCCGCGACCTGCACCCACGCGTAGTCGTTGCCGGGGAAGCTGGAGCCGCGGAAGGTGCCGCTCGGGTTGGACGTCGACGCGCCGGTCGAGCCGCAGTGCCCGGCGGTGACGAAGCCGCCGTTGACCGAGAAGCCCACCGAGCAGCGCGAGCCGCTGCCGATGTTGTAGGCGTTGCCGCCGATCACGTCGATCAGCGGGCGCGGCGCCTCGTCGGTGCCGACGTACCGGACCGCCGCCGCGCTGACGCCCGAGGAGGCGACGAACGCCCGCGCGGCGGCGAGCTTCGCGGGGTGCGACTTGACCACGACGGTGTTCGTGGGCAGGTCGACGTACCAGCCGGGCACCGACTTCGGCGCCTCGGCGACGTTGGCGTCCAGCGCGGCCTTGACCGCGTCCAGGTCGCGCTCGCTGCGCTGCACGAGCTTGGTGCGCACGCCCTGCGCCACGTCGGCGGCCTGGCCGGTGACGCCGACGGTCAGCGTGCCGGACGAGTCGATCCACGCGCCGCCGAACCGGGCGTCCAGCCGCTTGCGCAGGGTGCGGGCGGTGTCGCCGGAGCGCTGGTCGGAGGCGAGGCGGGCACGTGCCCGGTCCGCGTCCAGGCCCAGGTCGCGCTGGATGGCGGAGAGGATCTGCGTGGTCTGGTCGGCGGGGGCGGCCTGGGCGGTGGTGGTCAGGGCACCGGCCGCGACCAGCGCCGCGACGAGCGCGAGCGGTCTCAAGGAAGTGGACATGGGGTCTCCTCGAAGGAGTGCAGGGATTCCCCGTGAAAGGTAATTCCGCTCGTCCGACGTGGGTAATACCGATCAGGTCATAAGGCGGGGTGATACCCCGCGCCCGGACGGTGGCGCTCAGACCGCGACGTGGTGGGCCGGCGCGCCGTACTCGGGGTGGTCGGCGAGCCAGGCCGAGTAGCGCGGGTTGCGCTCGGCGGTCTCCCGGTACGCCTCGGCGGCGTAGCGCAGCACCTGCGGCCCGAGCGCGGCGGCCGGGCTCTCCGGGTCCCAGCCGATGAGGTGCCGCCACCGCAGCGGCACGCCCGCCAGCGGCATGGCGACCACGCCGGGCGTGCGGCGGAACGTGGGCTGGCACAGCACGATCGCGTCGCCGGCCGTGGCGAGGTCGATGCAGCCGGCCATGTCCACCTCGTACATGGGGCGGGGCGTGAACCCGGCGCGGCTGCACGCGGCGACGAAGCAGTTGCCGAAGCACCCGTCGCCCGGCACCGCCGCCCACTGCATGTCCTTGAGCGCCGACAGCTCCACCTCGTCCAGCAGCGTGAACGGGTGGTCCTCGGGCACCAGCACGAACACCGGGTCGACCGCGATCACGCTCCAGGCCAGCCCGTGCCCGTCCGGCGGCGACGCGTCGCCGCACACGCCAACCAGCACGTAGTCGAGCCGGCCGGCGGCGACCATGGCCGCCAGCTCGTCGCCGGACCACGACACCTGGGTCGACACGTGCGCGCCGGGGTGCGACTCGGTGAGGCGGTGCACCAGGCCGCCGAGCATCGGCCCGTTCACCGCGCCGACCCGGTAGCGGTCGCCGGGGAGGCCGTCGTCCACCAGGCGCAGCGCGTCCTCCTGGAGGCGGGAGAACGCGGGCAGCAGCACCCGGGCGCGCTCCAGCACCAGCTCGCCCAGCGCGGTCGGCCGGGCGCCCTTGTGGTCGCGGTCGAACAGCTTGCCGCCGAGCAGGCCCTCGATCCGGTGGAGCTGCGCCGTGAGGGCGGGTTGGGCGAGGCCCATGACCGAGGCGGCCTTGGAGAGGCTGCCCGCGTCCGCGATGGCGCAGACGACGCGCAGGTGACGCAGTTCGAGCTTCATCCGACCGACGTTAAGACACCGGTCGCGGTGCGGTCGACAGCCGTTTCCCCGTCACCCGAACGGCGCAGCCACAGTCGTAGTTCTACGGACCGGAGGTGTGACGGGCAGTGCCTGACGATCACTCACCGCACAGGGGTCGGCAACGGCGGCCCGCCCCGACCGCCGGGGGCAATGGGCACACTGTGCGCTGATCATGCCAAGCGTGGACACTCTGACACTGCCCAACGCGCGCGACCCGCCCGGAGGATGCCGGGATGGGAATCGCGCCGAACCGCCCGCACGCCGGATGTTCCACGAGCGTAACAGGGACGTGACCGATGGCCCTCCACCCCGCGACCCAGGTCACGACCGCCCCCGACGGCCGCGTCGAGCTGCGCGACCACTCCGCCATCGCCGACAGCCCGCACTACAACCCCGAGCTGGCCCCGGTGCCCCTGGAGCGGCGCACCTGGTCGACCTACAACTTCTTCGCGCTGTGGATGGGCATGGCGCACAACATCCCCAGCTACACGCTCGCCGCGTCCCTGGTGGCGCTCGGCATGGACTGGCTCCAGGCATTCCTGACCATCACCCTCGGCAACCTGATCGTCCTGGTCCCGATGCTGCTCAACAGCCACGCGGGCACCAAGTACGGCATCCCGTTCCCCGTCTTCGCCCGCGCGTTCTACGGCGTGCGCGGCGCGAACCTGGTCGCCCTGCTGCGCGCCTTCATCGCCTGCGCGTGGTTCGGCATCCAGACCTGGGTCGGCGGCAAGGCGCTCCACGTGATCGTCGGCAGGCTGGCCGGGGACGGCTGGGTGAACGCGCCGCAGGTCCTCGGCCAGACGTCCACCCTCTGGCTGTGCTTCCTGGCCTTCTGGGTCGTGCAGATGCTGATCATCTGGCGCGGCATGGAGGCGATCCGCCGCTTCGAGAACTGGACCGCCCCGCTGGTCAGCGTCGGCTTCCTGGTCCTGCTGGCGTACGTGGCGGTCAAGGCCGGCGGCTTCGGGCCGATCCTCTCCGAGCCGTCGAAGCTCGGGTGGGGCGCGGACTTCTGGAAGGTGTTCTTCCCCGCGCTGATGGGCATGATCGCGTTCTGGTCCACGCTGTCGCTGAACATGCCGGACTTCACCCGGTTCGGCGGCAGCCAGCGCAAGCAGGCCGTCGGCCAGGTGCTGGGCCTGCCGACCACCATGTCGTTCATCGCGATCGTGGCGATCCTGACGACCTCGGGCGCGACCGCCCTGTACGGCGAGGCGATCTGGGACCCGGCCGAGCTGGCGAGCCGGTTCGACTCGACGGCCGTCGTCCTGGTGGCGCTGGTCGCGCTGGTGCTGGCGACGATCTCGGCGAACCTCGCGGCGAACGTCGTGAGCCCGTCCTACGACTTCTCCAACGCCTTCCCCAAGAGGATCACGTTCGCGCTCGGCGGCCTGATCACCGGCGTCATCGGCATCGTCATCCAGCCGTGGCGGCTGATCTCCGACCCGGGCATCTACATCTTCGCCTGGCTGGGCTTCTACGGCGGCCTGCTGGCGTCCGTGGCCGGTGTCTTCATCGCCGGGTACTGGCTGCTGGCCAGGACCCGCCTGGAGCTGCCCGACCTGTACCGGTCCGGTGGCGGCGCCTACTGGTTCTCGGCGGGCTGGAACTGGCGGGCCGTGGCGGCGACGGTCGTCGGGTCCGTGCTGGCGGTGGGCGGCGCGCACGGCGGACCGTTCCCGGTGGACGGCCTGATCCCGTTCCTCAAGCCGCTCTACGACTACAACTGGGTCGTCGGCCTGGTCGGCGGCATGGCCGTCCACCTGGCGCTGGCGCCGCGGAGGGAGAACGCGTGAGCAACGTCGTCCGGGCAGGGCTGGTCCAGCAGAGGTGGACCGGCGACAAGGAGTCGATGATCGCGAACGCGGTCGAGGCGATCCGCACCGCCGCGTCGCGCGGTGCGCAGGTGGTGTGCCTCCAGGAGCTGTTCTACGGGCCGTACTTCTGCCAGGTGCAGGACGCCGACTACTACTCCTACACCGAGGGCGTCCCCGATGGGCCGACCACCGAGCTGATGTGCCAGGTGGCCGAGCAGCACGGCGTGGTGCTCGTGGTGCCGGTGTACGAGGAGGAGCAGCCGGGGGTGTACTACAACACGGCCGCGGTGATCGACGCCGACGGCACCTACCTCGGCAAGCACCGCAAGAACCACATCCCGCAGGTGAAGGGGTTCTGGGAGAAGTTCTACTTCCGGCCGGGCAACCTCGGCTACCCGGTGTTCGACACCGCGGTGGGCAAGGTCGGCGTCTACATCTGCTACGAGCGGCACTTCCCGGAGGGTTGGCGGGCGCTGGGGCTGAACGGCGCGCGGATCGTGTTCAACCCGTCGGCCACGAGCCGCGGCCTGTCGGAGTACCTGTGGCGGCTGGAGCAGACGTCGGCGGCGGTGGCCAACGAGTACTTCGTGGGCACCATCAACCGCGTCGGCGTGGAACCGCTGGGGGACAACGAGTTCTACGGCCAGTCGTACTTCGCGGACCCGCGCGGGCAGCTCGTCGGCGAGGCGGCCTCCGACACCGAGGAGGAGGTGGTGGTCCGCGACCTGGACATGGACCTGCTGGCCGAGGTCCGCGACCTCTGGGCGTTCTACCGGGACCGGCGGCCCGACACCTACGAGGGGTTGGTGCGACCGTGACGATCCTGGTCAAGGGCGGGACGGTCGTCAACGCGACCGGGGCCGTGCCGGCCGACGTGCTGGTGGACGGCGAGCGGATCGCGGCCCTGCTGGCGCCCGGGTTCCCGCTCCGGGCGGACGAGACGATCGACGCGACCGGCAAGTACGTCATCCCCGGCGGCATCGACGCGCACACCCACATGGAGATGCCGTTCGGCGGCACCTCCTCCGCCGACACCTTCGCCACCGGCACGACGGCGGCGGCGTGGGGCGGCACCACCACGATCATCGACTTCGCGGTGCAGGCCAAGGGCACCTCACTGCTGTCCACACTGGACAAGTGGCACAGCAAGGCGGACGGCAACTGCGCCGTGGACTACGGGTTCCACATGATCGTCTCCGACGTCGACGACACGTCGTTGAAGGAGATGGGTTCCTGCGCGGACGCGGGCGTGAACACGTTCAAGATGTTCATGGCCTACCCCGGCGTCTTCTACGCCACCGACGGCGAGATCCTGCGCGCCATGGGCAGGGCCCGGGAGATCGGCGCGACGGTCATGATGCACGCCGAGAACGGCATCGCGATCGACCAGCTCGTGGCGCAAGCGCTTGCGGAGGGCCGCACCGAGCCCGTCGAGCACGGCCTGACCCGGCCGCCCGAGCTGGAGGGCGAGGCCACGTCCCGCGCCATCGCGCTGGCGAAGGTCACCGGTTCGCCGCTCTACGTCGTGCACCTGTCCGCCGCGCAGGCGCTGGACGCGGTGACCGCCGCGCGCGACACCGGGCAGAACGTGTTCGCCGAGACGTGCCCGCAGTACCTGTACCTGTCGCTGGAGGACCTGGCCAAGCCCGACTTCGAGGGCTCGAAGTACGTGGCCTCTCCCCCGCTGCGGCCCAAGGAGCACCAGTCCGAGCTGTGGCGGGGGCTGCGCACCAACGACCTGTCGGTGGTGTCGACCGACCACTGCCCGTTCTGCTTCAAGGACCAGAAGGAGCTGGGGCGCGGCGACTTCTCCAAGATCCCCAACGGCATCCCGGGCGTAGAGCACCGGATCGACCTGCTGCACCAGGGCGTGGTGAAGGGCGAGATCAGCCTGGAGCGGTGGGTCGAGATCAGCTCCACCACGCCCGCCCGCATGTTCGGCCTGCACCCGCGCAAGGGCGTGGTCGCGCCCGGCGCGGACGCCGACCTGGTGGTCTACGACCCGACCGCGCGGCAGGTCATCTCGGCGGCCACGCACCACATGAACGTCGACTACTCCGCCTACGAGGGCATGGAGGTCACCGGCAAGGTCGACGTGGTGCTCTCGCGCGGCCGGGTGGTCGTGGACGGCTCCGGTTTCCGGGGCTCGACCGGCCACGGGCGGTTCCTGTCCCGCGAGCTGAACCAGTACCTGGTGTAGGGGGCGCAGTGGACTTCGGCGTGGTGTTGCAGACCGACCCGCCCGCGCGGGACGTGGTGGCGGGCATGAAGGCGGCGGAGGACAACGGCTTCCGCCACGGGTGGACGTTCGACTCGTGCGTGCTGTGGCAGGAGCCGTTCGTCATCTACTCGCAGGTGCTGGCGGCCACGTCGTCACTGGTCGTCGGTCCCATGGTGACCAACCCGAGCACCCGGGACTGGTCGGTGACCGCGTCGCTGTTCGCCACGCTGAACGACATGTTCGGCAACCGCACGGTGTGCGGCATCGGGCGCGGCGACTCGGCGAGGCGCGTGATCGGGCAGGCGCCGGCGTCGCTCGCCACCCTGGGCCGCGCCATGACGGTGATCAAGGAGCTGGCCGAGGGGCGGGAGGTCGAGCACCACGGCACGCCCGTGCGCCTCCCGTGGGTGCGCGACGGGAAGCTGGAGGTGTGGATGGCCGCCTACGGGCCGAAGGCGCTCAAGCTGGTCGGCGAGCAGGCCGACGGGTTCATCCTCCAGACCGCCGACCCGGACATCGCCCGGTGGACCATCGGCTCGGTGCGCGAGGCGGCGGAGGCGGCGGGCCGGGACCCGACGTCGATCACGATGTGCGTGGCCGCGCCCGCGTACGTCGGCGACGACCTGCCGCACCAGCGGGACCAGCTCCGCTGGTTCGGCGGGATGGTCGGCAACCACGTGGCCGACCTGGTCGCCCGGTACGGCGACTCGGGCGTGGTGCCGAGGGCGCTGACCGACTACATCCGGGGCCGCGAGGGCTACGACTACTCCCACCACGGCAAGGCCGGCAACCGGTCGACCGACTTCGTGCCGGACTCGATCATGGACCGGTTCTGCCTGCTCGGACCGGCGTCCGCGCACGTGGAGCGGTTGGCGGAGCTGAAGGAGATCGGCGTGGACAACTTCGCGCTGTACCTGATGCACGACCAGAAGGACAAGACGCTGGCCGCCTACGGGAACGAGGTGATCGGCCGGGTGTGACGGGCCGCGCCGGTTCCCCCGAGGGGAACCGGCGCACCGGCTCAGCGCTCGGACAGCCCGCTGACGAAGGCGCGCCACGCGGTCGGGGTGAAGGCCAGGCGCGGAGCGGTGTTCTTGGAGTCCCGCACGCCCACGGCCTCCGGCGCGAACGCCACCTCCACGCAGTTCGTGTTCCCGCCACCGCTGTAGCTGCTCTTACGCCACTGCTTCGCCTCCAGCATCGCGCTGTTCCTCCCGCAGTCGGTCGTAGCGGTCCGCCCATGCGGCGAACACCGACCGCGATTGTTCCTCACTCAGCGCCACCCGGTCGAGGTCGCCGCACGCCTGCCGGAACCGGTCCGTCGTCTCGGGCGCGTCCGAGAACACCGCCATCGGCCCGGTCTCGGCGTACGACACGGGCTGGTGGTCGGAGAAGGTCATGAAGGTGAAGGCCGCCAACAGCGAAGGAGGCAACTGGTCCGCGAGGGTCACCAGCCGCACTCCGCCTCGGAACAGCAGTTGCAACATCTGCTCGTACATGACCTGTGGACCACCGACCACGTGGTGGAGCGCCGTTTCGAGGATGAAGAAGCGCCCCAGGGGCGGCCGGGGTCCGTCGAAGATCCGCTGGCGGTTCATGCGCCCCACCACGCCGTGCTCGAAATTGGGCGAACCGATCAACGCACGGGCGTAGTCCGCGGTTTGGAGCAATCCCGGGACGTTGATGATCTCGTACGCCCAGATGACGCTGGCGGTCTGCTCGTGCAGGAGGAGCGAGCGGAGGTCGTCGGGCATGGCGATTTCGTGGGGACGAACCAGGTGACCCGTGTTGGACTCCAGTGCCAGCCCCATGATGTGGTCGTAGGTGCCCTGATCGGCTTGGAGGTGGCCGACGTAGCGGGCGATGTCCATGGGGCTGGTACCGCGCGTCCCGCGCTCCAGCTTCGATATCTTCCCCGGCGACCAGCCCAGTTCCTCGACCAGGTCCCCGAACCTGATCTCAGACCCGCGACGGGCTTGGCGGAGGGCATCGCCCAACTCACGGCTGAGCGCATTCGACTCACGCGAATCCATGCGGGGAAGCTACAACCGTTTCACCCGGCCGCCCCAGCGGTACCGGACCTTTTCATTCCAAAAGGTCAAAGATGTACCGACGGGCAACCATTCGGCATTGTTGCGCTCACGCAACAATGCACTCGTTACCGGAGTCCCGATCGGCGGCGCCACCGATCGGACCCCCGGCACAGCGCGCCGGCCGGGTCAGCTGGCCGGCGGCACGATCTTGGTGAACCGCAGGGGTCCGCTGGTCGGCGAGGGCCAGGCCACCCTCGTCTCGCTCACGGGCGCGGTGGGCATGCTGAAGGCCAGGCTGCCGATGGGCATGACCTCGCCGCCCTTCGGGCCGGCGACGTAGACGACGGGCCCGGCGAGGTCGGTCACCCACACCTGGTCGAACGGCGCCACCGCGTCCTTGTCGGTGAACCGCACGTCCAGCGGCCGTCCGGAGGTGTCGTAGAACCGGATGTAGTCGAGCGCGCCGCTCAGCACGCACCACCCGTTCTTGGGGGACCGGAACCCGATGACGAACAGCCTCTCGGTGTCCGGGAGGGGGGAGGGCCGCTCCCCGATCCGGATCTCCAGGTCGCCGGGGGCGCACGTGCGGGGCGCGGGGGTGCCGGCGTCGGCCGGTTCGCCGGCGCCGGCCTGCCCGGCCCCGGCCAGTGCCGCGGCACCGGCTAACGCCACGGCCGCGAGTGCCCGCACACCGCGTGACATCTTCATGGTCATCTCCCGGAAGTCGTTGTGCTCCTGACGTTCCTGGACACGACCGCCGCCGTCACGAGGATGCCCGCACATAGCGCACTGTGACCGGAGACACACCGTGCGTGAAAGGGCGTCACGGGCATGACCAGCGAACCAGCCCTCCCGCTTGCGAACCGGAACATCGCTCCGTATGTTGAGCGGAGCAGTGTTCCGCTTGTTGGCCCGGCGTGGACCGGGCGTTGAAGGGAATGACGAGCCATGACCGCACCGACCACGACGCACGCCCCCGCGACGCACGCCCCCACGACGCGCGACCCCGGGACGACCACCCCCGTCCTGTCCTACAGCCCCGTGGTGCTGCCCGCGCCGGGACGCCCGGTGCCCCTCTCTTTGCGGGTGACCGCGCCCGAAACCGGCCACGACCTGCCCGTGGTCCTGCTCTCCCACGGTCACGGCGGTGCTTACGACCTCGCCTCGCAGGACGGTTACGCGCCGATCGCCGCGCGCTGGGCGGCAGCCGGGTTCGTCGTCGTCCAGCCGACCCACCTCAGCTCCCGCAGGCTCGGCCACCTGTGGGGGACCACCCCCGGGGCGCCCATGTTCTGGCGCTCGCGCGCCGAGGACCTGATCCACGTCCTCGACCACCTCGACGAGGTCGAGCGGGCCGTGCCGCTGCTCGCCGGGCGCGTCGACCACGACAGCGTCGCCGTCGCCGGGCACTCCCTGGGCGCCTTCACCGCCCAGCTCCTGCTCGGCGCGGAGGTCACCGACCCCGACACCGGGGAGCGGGTGGGCTACCTCGAACCGAGGATCAAGGAAGGCGTGCTGCTGGCCGCGCCGGGCCGGGGCGGTGACGCGCTCACCGGGCCGATGGCCGACCGGGTCCCGGTCTTCCGCACCCTCGACCTCTCCACCATGGTCCGGCCCGCGCTGGTCGTCGCCGGCGACCAGGACGACTCCCGGCACTTCACGGACGTGGGCCCGGCCTGGCACCGCGACCCGTACCACCTCGCGCCCGGCCCCAAGACCCTGCTGACCGTCTTCGGCGCCGGGCACCTGCTCGGCGGGATCCAGGGGTACGACGCGGCCGAGTCCGTGGAACTGTCGGACGACAACCCCGGGCACGTCGCCGCGATCGCCCGGCTGACGGCGGCCTACCTGCGCACCCGGTTCCGCCCCGGCGACGACGCCTGGCAGCGGGCGCTGGACGAGCTGACCACCGGCCCGGGCGCGATCGGCACCGTCGAGTCCAAGCCCTGAGCCCTCAGGCGCCGGGCCTCCAAACGCCGCCCCCCGAGCGCTGGGCCGGCGCTCGACCCGGGATTGTCGTACCCCCGCGCTACCGTCCGCCCATGATCCTTCCCACCGCTGACGAAGAGGCCCGGTTCTGGGCCCTCCTGGAGGACACCTGGGCCGCGTTCGGGCCCGAGGTGGACGCGCTGCGCCGCGCGCTGGTCGAGCGCGAGCCCGGCCAGGAGGCGTTCGAGGAGGCCGCGCAGCTCGAAGAGCACGTGGACCAGTTGGTCGAGTCCCTGCGCGAGGTCGCCGCCGGCCTGTCCGCCGAGGAGCTGACCGCGCTGGACCGCGTGGTCGAGCGCAAGCTGCACGACCTCGACCGCGAGGACGTGCACGCGGTCACCGACGGCTCCGACGACGGCTTCCTCTACGCGCGCGGCTTCGTCGTCGCGCTGGGGCGCGGGTTCTACGAGGCCGTGGCCCGCGATCCCCGCCTGGCGGTCCCCGACGCCGAGGCCGAGGCGTTCTGCTACCTGTTCGCCCACGCGCACGCCGACCGGTTCGGGGGTTTCCCGGAGACCGGGTCGGGGATCTCCCGGGAATCCTTCGCCAACCCGGCCGGCTGGGCGGGACAGGGGGTACCGTCGAACGCGTGATCGACTTCGACAAGCAGTCCGTCTTCAAGCTGGCCCCGTGCCGCCCGGAGGACATCGCCTCGCAGGTCTCGCCGATCATGATCCAGGGCGAGCAGGTCGTGTCGTGCTTCAAGACCGTCCGCGACTTCGTGGTGTTCACCAACAAGCGGGTCATCGCGGTGAACGTCCAGGGCATGACCGGCCGCAAGAAGGACTTCACGTCCCTGCCCTACAGCCGCGTGCAGGCGTTCTCCATCGAGACCGCCGGCACGTTCGACATGGACGCCGAGCTGGACCTCTGGTTCAGCGGCCTCGGCCAGGTGCGCCTGGAGTTCAAGGGCCACGCCGACGTGCGGCTGCTGGCCCAGATCATCGGCACCTACGTGCTCTGACCTCGCGGCGGGGGTCCTCGGCCGCTCGGACCCACCACACCGGCGACGAAAACCCGAAAACCACATAATTGCGGTCAGGAATATATTCACTCCATGGAGTTAGAACCATACGGGTGACCGGAGCAGATTCTCCGTCTTGCGCTCGCTACCGTCGCGACATGGATGGTGCAGGGTGGGACGCGGATCCTTCCGCGCAGTTTTCGAGGCGGCTCGGAATTTCACCCAAAGAGCGTTTCCGCGGCACGGAACCGGCACCGAGCGGCGAGCGCAGCGGGTGCCCGGACATCTGGGAGCTGGACAACGGGGACGTCGCCGTGATCGGCCGGGACCTGACGGATTCCTACCGGTCGCGGCTCCCGGAGGGGGTGGGCATCCGGGACGACGAGCGGCTCGTGGTCGTGCCGCGCGTGATGGTGGTCGCGGCGAAACCGGACATCCCCGATGCATGACCTCGTCGACCGGGCGGCCGGGGAGCACCTGACCGGGCAGGACTACCTGGACGACTTCGCCCTGCGCTTCGGGCGGATCAGCACGCCGGGTTTCTGGAAGCTCGAACGGCGGCAGACCTTTCGGGAGCCGCGCAGCGAGAGCTGGCGGGCCTTCGACCGGGGCGAGTGGGACCTGGCGCTGCGCCTGCTGGAGGAGCGCAGGCTGGCCATCGCGGCGGAGGAGCGCGACCTGGTCGAGCGCGGCGTGCCCAACGGCTGGGTCCGCGTGGTCGAGCACCCGATCAGCCCGTACCTCCGGTGGGAGTTCCACTCGCTGCGGCTGCGCAACGAGTACGCGGGCACCATCCGGGTGGTGCGCGCCGACGACCTCCGCCGCTTCGAGGAGCGGGGCCCGCTGCCCGAGGTCGTCACGCTCGACACGGACGTCATGTACGACCTCGTCTACGACGAGAGCGGGCTCCAGGACGGCGGCGTGCGCATCACGGATCCCGAACGGGTCGCGTGCTGGCAGCGCTTCATCGAGGACCTGTACCGCGACGCGGAGGACGTGGAGTCGTTCTTCCGGCGCGAGGTCGCGCCCCTGGGGCCGCCGGGGGTGGGCTGAGCCCATGACCTCGCCGGAGCCCCGCGACCGCCACACCGCCCGGCTGACCGGTCCCGCCGCCGACGTGGTGCAGGCGGGCGAGGTGCACGGCGGCGTCCACTTCCACGGCTCCGGCGAGTCGTTCACCCCGCCCGCCCAGTTGCCCGGAGACGTGCCCGACTTCGTCAACCGGACCGCCGAGGTGGCCAGGCTCGACGAGGCCGTGGCGGGCGGGGTGGGCGGCGCGCCCGCCGCCGGGACGTACGTGGTCACCGGCACGGCCGGCGTCGGCAAGACCTCCCTGGTGGTGCACTGGGCGCACCGGGCGCGACGGCACTACGGCGACGGTCAGCTCTACGTGAACCTGCGCGGCTACGACCCCGGCCCCCGGGTCGCGCCCGAAGAAGCGCTCGACCGGTTCCTGCGGGCGCTGGGCGTGCCGCCGAAGGGCATCCCCCGCGAGCTGGAGGACCGCGCCGCGCTGTACCGGTCGCGACTGTCGGACCGGCGGGTCCTGGTCGTGCTGGACAACGCGGCGACCGCCGGGCAGGTGCGCCCGCTGCTGCCCGGCGGCGCGTCCTGCCTGACGCTGGTCACGAGCCGCAGCAGGCTGTCCGGCCTGGTGGCCAGGGACGGGGCGCGCCGGGTGCGGGTGGACGTGCTCACCCCGCGGGAGGCCGTGGTGCTGCTGCGTTCGATCATGGCGAACTACCGCCCGGACGACCGCGAAGAGGACCTGGTCGAGCTGGCGCGGCTGTGCGCGCGGCTGCCGCTCGCGCTGCGGATCGCCGCCGAACGCGCGTCGAGCAGGCCGCTGATGCCCCTGCGCGAGCTGATCGCCGACCTGCGCGACGAGTCGGCGCTGTGGGACGCGCTGACCGCCGAGGACGACGAGGAGGCCGACGCGGTGCGCTCCGTCTTCGCCTGGTCCTACCGGGCCCTGCCCGCCCCAGCCGCGAAGCTGTTCCGGCTGCTCGGGCTGCACCCCGGGCCGGATTTCGGCATCCCCGCCGCGGCGGCGCTGATCGGCGCGGGGCACGCCGTCGCACGGCACCTGCTGGACCTGCTGGTCGGCACGCACGTCCTGGAGCAGCACGCCCCCGGCCGCTACCGGTTCCACGACCTGCTGCGGGCCTACGCGCTCGACCGGACCGGCCGCGAGGAGGCCGCGGAGGACAGGCGTGCCGCGCTGGAGCGGCTGCTGTCGTGGTACCTGCTGACGGCGGCGCGGGCCGCCGAGGCGATCTCCCCGCTGAACCGGGGCCTCGCGCTCGACCCGCCCGTCCCGGGCGTGCACCCGGCGGTCTTCGGCGACGCGGGCGAGGCGCTGCGGTGGTACGAGGACGAGCGCGCCAACCTGACCGCGGCCACGCGGGCGGCGCGGGCGGCGGGGCTGCTCGCCCCGGCCTGGCGGCTACCCGCGGTGCTGGTCAACATCTACGCGCGGCACAACCCGTTCGACGACTGGATCGCCACGACCGGGATCGGCCTGGAGGCGGCGCGCGCGCTCGGCGACCGGCGCGGCGAGGCGCTGCTGCTGGACAGCCTGGCCATGGCGCACCTCCAGTCGCACCGGCTGGCCGAGGCCCACCGGCGGCAGCGCGACGCGCTGGCCGTGCAGGAGGAGATCGGGGACCGGTCGGGCGCGGCGGACTCGACGACCGCGCTGGGCCTGATCGCCTGGCGCGGCCACCGGCTCGCCGAGGCGCGAGCGCACTTCGAGCGGGCCCTGGCGATCCACCGCGAGCTGCGGGAGCCGCGCGGGGTGGCCACGGCGCTGGCGAACATCGCCATGGTGGACCACGACCTGGGCCGGGACGAGCGGGCCGTGGTCGGGCTCCGGGAGGCGCTGGCGGTGTACCGGGAGCTGGGCGACCGGTTCTACGAGGGCAACGCGCTGCACTTCCTGGCGTGCGCGTTGCGCGAGCTGGGCGAGCTGGACGAGGCGCGGGTGGCGGTGGAAGCCGCACTGGACGTCGCGGTCGCCGAGGGCTCCGCCGCGGTGGAGGGCTTCTGGCTGCTGGAGCTGGCCAGGGTGCGCCGCGCGGCGGGCCGTCCCGACGAGGCGCTAACCGCGTGCCAGCGGGCCGCGGTGATCCAGCGGCGGCTGGGCGACCGGAGCCGGGAGGCCCTGGCGCTCGACGGCGCCGGTGAGGTCTACCAGGAGCTGGACATGCCCGAGGAGGGCGCGAAGTTCCACCGGCGCGCGGCGGCGGTGCACCGGGAGCTGGGCGACCGGTGGCACCTGGCCCTGTCGCTGGCCAACCTGGCGCGGTGCGTCGAGCGGCCCGTCCCGGTGCGCCGGGAAGCCCTGGCCGCGCTGGAGGGGTTCGACGACCCGAAGGCGATCGCGCTGCGCGACGAGCTGGCCGCGGCGCTCGGGCCGCCCGGCGCGGTGGAGTAGGCGGCCCGACAGGCACGCCGCGGCCCACGGGCGCCCGGACCGCCCTACCGGATCGACCGCGTGGTCCCGTCCCACCCTGCCAGCGCCTCCGGCAGCACCTCGGCCAGCTGCACCGGGTACACCAGGGCGTCCCCCTCGGCCAGCTCCCCCACCGACCACCAGCGGTGGCGGCGGATGGTCCGCTGCTCCACCTCGTCGAACCGCGAGGTGTCCACCTCGAACCCGCCCGGCACGCGACCGATGAAGAACCACTCGACCGCCGCGTAGTTCAGCCCGTCGAAGGAGAACACGGCGTGCCGCTTCCACACGGGCCCGACCAGCTCGTCGGCCGGCAGCACCACCCCGGTCTCCTCGAACGCCTCCCGCGCCGCCGCGTCCCGCAGCTCCTCCCCCGGCTCCACGCCGCCGCCGGTGGTGAACCAGAACAGCTCGTCCGGCTTGGTCGGGTCGAAGCCCTCGAACAGCAGCACCCGGTCGTCCGCGTCCAGCAGCACCACCCGCGCCGACACGCGCTTGACCAGGCCCGACGTCTCCGCGTCGCCGCCCGGTTCGGCGATCTCGAAGTACGCGGGCGTCGGCGCGGTGCCCGCGAGCCGCAGCCAGCGCACCGACCGGCGGCGGCGCAGCGCCAGCGTGTCGCGCACGGCGTCGTTGTGCACGCGCCGCGCCAGCACCACCCGCTGCTCCGCGTCGGCCAGCTCCGCCGCCAGCGCGGGCGCGAGCACCGACCGGTCCAACCCCTCCAGCAGCGCGCTCAACCGGTTCTCCGCGGCCTCGCGGTCGGGCCGCCGCGCGCCCTCCGCCTCGTCGGCCGCCGCGCCCAGCTCGGGCCTGCCGCACACCGCCGCGACCGCCCGCGTCACCACCGCGCGCCGCGCCAGGGCCGCGTCCAGGGCGGCCCACGCCGAGTCCGTGCGCACGTGCAGCCGGTCCAGCCGGTTGGCCGTGCCCAGGATCCACGGGCCCACCAGCAGCGCCACCCCCAGCAGCACCAGGAACGCGGTCGCGACCCCCGAGCTGGTCACGCCTCGCCCACCCGCCGCGGGTCGGCGGCCGTGGCGCTCTCGTAGACCCTGAGCACCTGGTGCGCCACCACCGACCAGTCGAACGTCATCACCCGCTGCCGCGCCACGTCCACGTACTCCGCCCGCCGCCCCGGGTCGGTCAGCAGGTCCCGCAGCGCCGCCGCCAGCGCGGCCGGGTCGCCCACCGGGGTCAGCACGCCGGCCTTGCCGTCGTCCAGGACCCGCCGGAACGCGTCCAGGTCGCTGGCCACCACCGCCGCACCCGCCGACATCGCCTCGGTCAGGATGATGCCGAAGCTCTCGCCGCCGGTGTTGGGCGCGCAGTAGACGTCCACGCTGCGCAGCGCGCGCGCCTTCTCCTCGTCGCTCACCATGCCCAGGAACACCATCCGCGACGCCAGCTCCGGCCCGGCCTGCTCGCGCAGCTCGTCCTCGTCGCCGCGACCCACCACCAGCAGCCGCACGTCCGGCAGGTCCAGCGCCCGGAACGCCTCCAGCAGCACCGGCATGCCCTTGCGCGGTTCGGTGAACCGGCCGACGAAGCCGACCGTGCCGCCGGGGCGCGGGTAGCCGTCCAGGGGCGCGGCGTCGGCGAAGAACCCCACGTCCACGCCGTTGGGGATCTCCACCGCGTCCCCGCCCAGGTGCTCCACCTGCACGCGCCTGGCCAGCGCGGACACCGCGATCCGGGCGGTGATCTTCTCCACGAACGGCTGGAGGAACGGCTGGAGCGCCAACAACATCTTCGACCGCGGCGTGGAGGTGTGGAAGGTGGCCACGATCGGTCCGTCCGCGATCATCAGCGCCAGGAACGACAGCGACGGCGCGGTCGGCTCGTGCAGGTGCAGCACGTCGAATTCGTGCTCGGCGATCCACCGCCGGACCCGGGCGTAGGACACGGGCCCGAACGACAGCCGCGCCACCGACCCGTTGTACGGGATGCCGACCGCGCGGCCGGCGGACGTGACGAACTCGGGCACGGGGGTGTCGTCGTCGACGGGCGCCAGCACCTCCACCTCGTGCCCGAGCCCGCGCAGGGCCCGCGCCAGGTCGACCACGTGCGCCTGGACGCCTCCGGGGATGTCGAAGGAGTACGGGCACACGATGCCGACCTTCACACCGACTCCCCTCGGCGGGCCAGCACCCGGCGCAGCGCCCGCTGCCTGCTCTCCGGCAGGTCGTCGAACCACAGCGGCTGCATCATGTGCCAGTCGGCGGGGTGCGCGGCGATGTCGGCGGCGAACACGTCGGCCACCTGCTGGGTGGCCGCGCCCACGCCCGCCGCGCCCGCGACCCGCACCGGCGGGTGGAACCGGAGGTGCCAGCCGTCACCGGCGAACCACAGGCCCACCGGCATCAGCGCCGCGCCCGTCGTCGCCGCCAGGTGGGCGGGACCGGCGGGCATCATCGTGCGCTCGCCGAAGAACGTCACCGGCAGCCCGCCCGCGGTCAGGTCCCGGTCGGCCAGCAGGGCGACCAGCTTGTTCTCGCGCAGCCGCTCGGTGAGCACCACCACCGGGTTGCGGTCGCCGCCGGTCAGCGGCACCACCTCCAGGCCCAGGCCCTCCCGGAACTCGATGAACCGCCGGTAGAGCGACTCGGGCTTGAGCCGCTCGGCGACCGTGGTGAACGTGCCGCAGTGGTTGGCCACCCACACCGCGCCCAGGTCCCAGTTGCCGCTGTGCGGCAGGACCGCCACCACGCCGCGGCCCTCGGCCAGCGCCGCGTCCAGGTTCTCCACCCCGCTGACCGACCGGTCCATCTCGGCGAGCAGGGCCGCCCGGTCCATCGACGGCAGCCGGAACACCTCCCGCCAGTACCGCGCGTAGGAGCGCAGCGACTGCCGGACCAGCTCGTCCAGCTCCGCCTCGCCCGCCTGCGGCACCACCCGGCGCAGGTTGCGGCGCAACTGGGCCACGCCCTCGCCGCCGCGCCGCGCGCTCCGGTCCGCGCCGGCGTCGAACACCGCGCGCGCGACCCGCTCGGGCATCAGCCGCACCAGCCGCCAGCCCGCCGCGTACCCGAGATCGGTAAGCCGCTGGTTCACGTCAGCTCCTTCGCCTCGCGGCTCACGGCCAGCAAGCGCTGCACGACGGTGGCCACGATCAGCGCCGCGAGCAGGTAGAGCGCCACCGGGAGGATGTAGGGCACGCCGAGGCCGTGCAGGCCGACGCCGACGAGGCCGATGATGAACCGCTCGGCGCGCTCGGCCAGGCCGCCGTCGCCGGCGACGAGGCCCGTCGCCTCGGCACGCGCCTTCACGTACGAGACGACCTGCGCGCCGACCAGCGACACGAGGGCCGCGGCGGCCAGGCCGTGCTCGCCCTCGCCGAACGCCCACCAGGCGATGGCGGCGAACAGCGCGCCGTCGGCGACGCGGTCGCACGTGGCGTCCAGCACCGCGCCGAACCGCGTGCCGCCGCCGCCCGCGCGGGCCATCGCGCCGTCGAGCAGGTCGAACAGCACGAACACGGCGACGACCAGCGCGCCCGCGAGCAGCTGCCCGCGCGGGATGAACCACAGGGACGCGGCTACGGAGCCGACGGTGCCCAGCACCGTGACGGCGTTCGGGGTGAGACCGCGGCGCAGCAGCCACGCCCCGATCGGATCGGTGACGCGCGAAACCGACGCGCGGGCGAAGATGTTCAGCATGGGGTGGCCAGGCACCTACCGGCGGGGACGATGTGGTCACCGGCAGCCTAACGACCCAGCTCAGCCGAGCTTGCGGTGGTCCCTGGAGATCTGCTCCAGCAGGTCTTCCAGCTCGTCACCGCGCACCGCCAGCCGCTCCAGCCTGCCGAACAGCGACAGGTACTCGCGCACGTCGTGCGGGTCGGTGATGGTCGCGTTGCCGGTCAGCACCGTGAGCGTCACCACGCGCTCGTCGTAGACCTGGAACCCGTGCGGCGCGACCATGTTCGCGTCCACCGACCACGGCACCACGCCCAGCTGCACGTTTGGTCTTCGCATCAGCTGCACCAGGTGGTCGATCTGCTCGCACATCAGGTCCGCGGACCCCATGCGCCAGCGCAGCGCGCTCTCCGCCAGCAGGAACACGAACCGCTTGCCCAGGTCGTCCATCCGGGCCCGGCGCGAGCGCAGCGTGCCGATCGCGGTGTCCTGCTCGTGCGGCGGGGTCGAGTTCAGCACCACCCGCAGGTAGTTCTCGCTCTGCAGCAGCGAGGGCACACCCGCGTTCTGGAAGAAGCGGCTGGTGGTGGCCCTGGCCTCGATCCGGGCCACGGTCTGCTGGTGGCGGTGCGCGCCCCGGTGCAGCACCACCCGGCGGGTCTCCGCCTCGGCGTGCAACTGCCGGGCCAGCTCGACCAGCTCGACCCTGGTCTCCCTGGTCGCGGACAACTCGGCGACCAGGCGCTCCACGTCGGTCACGGACGGGAGGAGCATGCCGTTCTCGATCTTCGACAACTTGGACTGGCTCATCCCGGTGGCGCGCGCCGTGGCCGTTCCGGTCATCTTGGCCTCGGTGCGCAGCCGTCGTAACTCGCGCGAGAGCCGTTCTCGGGCCAGCCGCGAACGCTCAGGTGCGGTCATGCAACGCACCGTATCGATAGCCAACCCTCTTGACGATCGGCCACAACGGTGCTTGCGGCCCCTTGACATGTCACTCGTGAGTGATCTGCATTACGTCGGAGACGATCACGGGCGAACGCACGTGCACCGGCCCATGCACCTGCAAAAGCGCAGCGCGCACCCATTCCCGTATTCGAATGCGGGAATGGGTGCGCGGCGTCGTCAGACCTCGGGCCAGGCTTCCGCGAGCAGTGCTCGGGTTTCGGGCAGGAGCTGCGGCAGGACCTTGGTGTGGCCGATGACCGGCATGAAGTTGGCGTCGCCGCCCCAGCGCGGCACCACGTGCTGGTGCAGGTGGGCCGCGATGCCCGCGCCCGCCACCACGCCCTGGTTCATGCCGATGTTGAAGCCGTGCGGGCCCGCCACCCGGCGGATCACCCGCATGGCCCGCTGGGTGAACTCGGCGAACTCGACCGTCTCGGCGGGCGTCAGGTCCGTGTAGTCCGGCACGTGCCGGTACGGCAGCACCATCAGGTGACCCGGGTTGTACGGGTACAGGTTGAGGACCGCGAACACCAGTTCGCCGCGCGCCAGGATGAGGCCCTCGGCGTCGTCCAGGCCGGTCACCCGGCAGAACGGGCACCCCGCCGGCTCGTCGCCGACCGCCTTGCCCTCACCGCGCACGTAGGACAGGCGGTGGGGGGTCCACAGCCGCTGGAGCGCGTCGTGGACCCCGACCCCGTCCTGCTCCTCGTAGTCCGTCGTCACCGGACGAGTTCCGCGGTGGGCGAGGCGTTCTCCCGCCGGGAGACCCAGTCGACGACCGTCTCGACGGCCTTGGCCACCGGCACGCCGTTGACCTGCGTGCCGTCGCGGAACCGGAACGACACCGCGCCCTCCTCCACGTCCTTGCCGCCCGCGAGGAGCATGAACGGCACCTTCTGCGTGGTGTGCGTGCGGATCTTCTTCTGCATCCGGTCGTCCGAGGCGTCCACCTCGACCCGGATGCCGTGCGACCTCAGCGCCGCCGCGACCTCGCGCAGGTGCTCCACGTGCTCGTCGGCGATCGGGATGCCGACCACCTGCACGGGCGCCAGCCACGCCGGGAACGCGCCCGCGTAGTGCTCGGTCAGCACGCCGAAGAACCGCTCGATCGACCCGAACAGCGCCCGGTGGATCATGATCGGCCGCTGCCGCGAGCCGTCCGGCGCGGTGTACTCCAGCTCGAACCGCTTGGGCTGGTTGAAGTCCAGCTGGATCGTCGACATCTGCCACGACCGGCCGATGGCGTCCTTGGCCTGCACCGAGATCTTCGGCCCGTAGTACGCCGCGCCGCCCGGGTCCGGCACCAGCTCCAGGCCGGAGTCGAGCGCGGCCTGCCGCAGCGTCTCCGTGGCCTCTTCCCACTCCTCCGGGTCGCCGATGAACTTCGGCGAGTCGTCCCGGGTGGACAGCTCCAGGTAGAAGTCGCTCAGGCCGTAGTCGGCGAGCAGGTCGAGCACGAACTTCAGCAGCGACCGCAGCTCGCCCGGCATCTGCTCCTTGGTGCAGTAGATGTGCGAGTCGTCCATGGTCAGGCCCCGGACGCGCGTCAGACCGTGCACCACGCCGGACTTCTCGTACCGGTAGACCGTGCCGAACTCGAACAGCCTCAGCGGCAGCTCGCGGTAGGACCGCCCGCGCGACCTGAAGATCAGGTTGTGCATCGGGCAGTTCATGGCCTTGAGGTAGTAGTCCTCGCCCTCGAACTGGATGGGCGGGAACATCGTGTCCGCGTAGTACGGCAGGTGGCCCGAGGTGTGGAACAGGCCGCTCTTGCTGATGTGCGGGGTGTTGACGAACTCGTAGTCGGCGTCCTCGTGCCTGCGGCGCGCGTAGTTCTCCAGCTCCCGCCGGATGATGCCGCCCTTGGGGTGGAACACCGCCAGGCCGGAGCCCAGCTCGTCGGGGAAGCTGAACAGGTCCAGCTCGACGCCGAGCTTGCGGTGGTCGCGCCGCTCGGCCTCGGCGAGGCGCTCCAGGTGGGCGTCCAGCGCCTCCTGCGACTCCCACGCGGTGCCGTAGATGCGCTGGAGCTGCGGGTTCTTCTCGTCGCCGCGCCAGTACGCGGCGGCCGGGCGGGTCAGCTTGAACGCCGGGATGTGCTTGGTCGTCGGCACGTGCGGGCCGCGGCACAGGTCGCCCCACACCCGCTCGCCCGACCGCGGGTCGAGGTTGTCGTAGACGGTCAGCTCGCCCGCGCCGACCTCCATCACCTCGGAGGTGTCGACGTCGCTCTTGAGGTCGACCAGCTCCAGCTTGAACGGCTCCGCGGCCAGCTCGGCCTTCGCCGCGTCCACCGACTCGACCACCCGGCGGCTGAACCGCTGGGCGCCCTTGATGATCGCCTTCATGCGCTTCTCCAGCGCCTGGAGGTCCTCGGGCGTGAACGGCCGGTCGACCTGGAAGTCGTAGTAGAAGCCGTCCTTGACCGGCGGGCCGATGCCCAGCTTGGCCTCGGGGAACTGCTGCTGCACGGCCTGCGCCAGGACGTGGGCGGCGGAGTGGCGGATGACCGCGCGGCCGTCCTCGGTGTCGGCGGCGACCGCCTCCACCTCGACGTCGACCGACGGCGCCCACGACAGGTCGCGCAGGTGGCCCTCGGGGTCGCGCACGACCACGACGGCGTCGGCGCCCTTGCCCGGCAGGCCCGCCTCGCGCACCGCCGTCCCCGCGGTAGTCCCCGCCGGCACCACCACGCGCGGTGGGGCTTGAGCGGCTGCGGGACGTGGCTGGGACACGGTGACTCCTCGGTTGTGCGGACGGTCCTTCACCGAAGATGTTATCGGTGCTCACCGACCGGTTTTCTTCCGCACTGCCCGGCCGCGGGGCGACGGGCCGGCGCGGCTGCCGCCGTCACCGGCGGTGACCGCGAGGACCGGCTCGCACGCCGGGCCCCCGGCGCGGGATCACCCGGTCGGGCCCCGGACCGCCCTCAGCCGAGGATCAGGGCGGGCACGGCCGAGCCGGACGCCACCTCGCGGCCGGTGGTGCGCTCGTAGCGCCGGACCAGGCCGCGGTGGCGCGCGGCGTGCCCGAGGCGGCGCTCGACGCGCAGGAGCGGGTTGCGGCGCGGGGGTGGGAACCGCGTGGCGAGGTCGGCGAGCAGGGCGGCCCGGTCGACGCGCGCGGTGGCGAGCAGCCAGGCCACGCCGGGGTCGAGGGCGACCAGGGCCAGCGCGAGGTGCTCCCGGCGGTGCTCGCGCTCGCGGCGCGCCAGGGCCAGGCGCAACGACGCCGCGTAGGCCGCCTGGGCGTCGAGGCCGAGGGGCGGTTCCAGTCGCGCGCAGCGCTCGCGGGCCCGCCGCGCGCCCAGCGGCAGCAGCGGTTCCCGGACCGGCGGCCGGTCGACGACGCCGAGCAGGTCGCCGAGGTCCACGCCGAGCACGGCCAGGGTCTCGCGGTCGGCCGCCGCGCCCGCGCCGTCGCCGGGTACCTCGCGGACGGCGGCGCGCAGGGCGTCCGCGTGCCCGGTCAGGTCGGCCAGGGCGAGCAGGAGGTGTTCGCTGCCCGTTCGCGGGTGGCCCAGGTCGCGGGCCAGGGTCGGGGCGCGGTGGAGCGCGCGCGCCAGGTCCGGGTGGTCCCCTCGGAACATCTCAGCCCTCCTTGCCGTGCTTGCGGTGGACGGTCTGCTTGGTCACGCCCAACCGCAGCGCGATGTCGCGCCACGACCAGCCGGCGCGGCGGGCGTTGGCGACGTGCTGCGCCTCCAGCTGCTCGACCAGGCGGCGCAGCCGGGCCACGGCGCGCAGGCCGGCGTCCGGGTCGGTCCCGTGCACGGCCTGGTCCAGTTCGGTGATCGCCGACATGCCGTCAGCTTATGCTGACGATCGGGGATCGTCGACATATGCTGACGGTCCGCCCTCACAGGTACTCACAGCAGATCGACAGCGCGCCGTGACCACCGGCTCAGCGTCCGCTCAGGTTCCACGCGCACCCTTGCCGCAGGTCAGCCACCAGAGGAGAGGTCGCCATGTCCGAGCAGCCACCCGCACCGGAACCCCGCCCCGCCGCCGAACAGCCGACCACCGGACAGCCCACCACCGAACAGCCAGCGGTCGGGCAGCCAGCGGTCGGGCAGCCCGCGCCGCCCCCTCCCCCGGCCGCGCCGCGCCGCCGGTTCGGCCGGGTCGTCCGGCACCGCGCCACCCAGCTGGTCGCCGTCGGCCTGCTCGGCCTGGTCCTCGGCGGCGGCCTCGTCGCGCTCCTCGACCGGGACCGCCACCGCGTCGACCGGGCCGACCGCCCCGGCGCCTCGCGGTTCGACGACCGCGGTCCCGGTCGCGGCGACTTCGACCCCCGGGAGCGCCGGGAGCGCCAGGACCGCGGCGACCGCTAGGCGCCCCTCAGGCGAGGAACCCGCGCAGCAGCACGGCCGTCCCGTCCAGGTGCTCGGCCATCGACCGCCGCGCGGCCTCGCCGTCACCCGCGAGGATGTGGCCGACGATCCCCTCGTGCTGCTCGTTCGAGTGCGCCAGGTTCGGCGGCAGCAGCGGGATCCGGTCCAGCAGCTCGTTGACCCGCGCGCGGGCGTCCGCCACCACCGCCGTCAGCGACGACGAGCCGGTCGCCTCCGCGATCGCCAGGTGCAGCCGCGAGTCCCTGCGCCGGTACTCCTCCACCGCCGCGTCACGGCACTCGGCCAGCCGCTCCAGCAGGTTCCGCCGCTCGACCGGGTCCAGCGCCCGGCCCGCCGCGCACTCCGCCGCGCCCGTCTCCACCGCCGCGCGCAGCGTCAGGGCGTCCGCCAGGTCCTCGGCGGCCGGCCGGCCGGCCGTCGCGGGCGCGGGCGGCGGCGACGTGACGAACGTGCCGCCGTACCGGCCGCGCCGCGACTCGACGTACCCCGCGTCCTGGAGGGACCTGATCGCCTCGCGCAGCGTCACCCGGCTCACCCCGAGCCGGCCGGCCAGCTCCCGCTCGGCGGGCAGCCGCTCGCCCGGCCCGACCGCGCCCAGCCGGATGGCCCGCACGAGCCGTTCGACGGTCTCCTCGAACGCGTTGCCCGCCCGCACCGGGCGGAACAACGCGTCCCGCAGCGGTGTCACAGCGGTGTCACGTAGGCCCCGGCGATGCCACCGTCCACCAGGAAGTTCGAGGCGGTGATGAACGAGGAGTCGTCGCTGGCCAGGAACGCCACCGCGGCCGCGATCTCCTCCGGCTCGGCGAACCGGCCCAGCGGCACGTGCACCAGCCGCCGCGCGGCGCGCTCCGGGTCCTTGGCGAACAGCTCCCGCAGCAGCGGCGTGTTCACCGGGCCGGGCGACAGCGCGTTGACCCGCACGCCCTGCCGCGCGAACTGCACGCCCAGCTCCCGGCTCATCGCCAGCACCCCGCCCTTGGACGCGGTGTAGGAGATCTGCGACGTCGCCGCGCCCATCGTGGCCACGAACGACGCCGTGTTGATCACCGAGCCCCTCCCCCGCTCCAGCATGTGCGGGATGGCGTACTTGCAGCACAGGTAGACCGAGGTCAGGTTCACCTTCTGCACCCGGTCCCACGCCTCGATGCCGGTGGTGAGGATCGAGTCGTCCTCCGGCGGCGAGATGCCCGCGTTGTTGAACGCCACGTCCAGCGAGCCGTAGGTGTCCACGGCGGTCTGGAACAGGGCCTCCACCTGCTCCTCGTCGGTCACGTCGACCTGGACGAACAGCCCGTCCACGGCGTCGGCCGCGGCCTTGCCCGCGTCACCGTCCACATCGGCCACGACGACCCGCGCACCCTCCGCCGCCAACCGCTTCGCCGACGCCAGGCCGATGCCGCTGCCGCCGCCGGTCACCACGGCCACGCGGCCCTCAAGTCGCTGAACCATTGCCACTCCGATCAGTGCGCGATGAAGACGTTCTTGGTCTCGGTGAACGCGTCGAGCGCGTCCGGGCCCAGCTCGCGGCCGAGGCCCGACTGCTTGAACCCGCCGAACGGGGTCCAGTACCGCACCGACGAGTGGGAGTTCACCGACAGGTTCCCGGCCTCCACGGCCCGCGACACGCGCAGCGCGCGCCCGACGTCGCGGGTCCAGATCGAGCCGGACAGGCCGAACGAGCTGTCGTTGGCCAGCCGCACGGCGTCCTCCTCGTCGGTGAACGGCAGCACGGCCACCACCGGCCCGAAGACCTCCTCCACGGCCACCGGGTCGGTCGGCGCGACCGGCGCGAGCACCGTGGGCGGGAACCAGAAGCCCGGCCCGTCCGGCGCCGAGCCCCGGAACGCCACGGGCGCGTCCGGCGGCACGTAGGAGGCCACCTTCTCCCGGTGCGCGGCGGAGATCAGCGGCCCCATCTCGGTCGCCTCGTCGCCCGGCGGCCCCACCACGACGCCCTTGACCGCGGGTTCCAGCAGCTCCATGAACCGGTCGTAGACCGAGGCCTGCACCAGGATGCGCGAGCGGGCGCAGCAGTCCTGGCCCGCGTTGTCGAACACCCCGTACGGCGCGGTCGCCGCGGCGCGCTCCAGGTCCGCGTCGGCGAACACGACGTTGGCCGACTTGCCGCCCAGCTCCAGGGTGACCCGCTTGACCTGCTCCGCGCACCCGGCCATGACCTGCTTGCCGACCCGCGTGGACCCGGTGAACACGACCTTGCGCACGGCCGGGTGCGTGACGAAGCGCTGCCCCACCACGGCGCCCGCGCCGGGCAGCACCTGGAACACGTCCTCCGGGATGCCCGCCTCCCGCGCCAGTTCGGCCAGCCGCAGCGCGGTCAGCGGCGTCAGCTCGGCGGGCTTGAGCACCACCGTGCAGCCCGCCGCGAGCGCGGGCGCGAAGCCCCACCCGGCGATGGGCATGGGGAAGTTCCACGGCACGATCACGCCGACCACGCCGACCGGCTCCCGGAAGGTGACGTCCCACCCGCCGGCCACCGGGATCTGCCTGCCGAACAGCCGCTCGGGCGCCGCCGCGTAGTAGTGCAGCACGTCGCGGACGTTGCCCGCCTCCCAGCGGGCGTTGCCGATGGTGTGGCCCGTGTTGAGCACCTCCAGCGCGGCCAGCTCCTCCACCGCGCCGTCCACCGCGTCGGCGAACCGCCGCAGCAGCCGCGCCCGGTCGCCGGGCGCCACCGCGCGCCACGCGGGCAGCGCGCGGGCCGCGCGGTCGATCGCCGCGTCGGTCTCCTCGACCGAGGCCAGGGCCACCGACCGGACCACCTCGCCGGTGGCCGGGTTGATCACGTCGTGGGCGGTCATCGCACTCCTCGTTCACGGGCCGCTCCCACCAGGGCGGCGAACAGCCGGTCGTCCTCGCTGTCGGCCTCGGGGTGCGACTGCACGCCGAGCACGAACCGCGCGCCCGGCAGCTCGACCGCCTCGACCGTGCCGTCCGGGGCGCACGCCACCACCCGCAGGCCCGCGCCGACGGCGTCCAGGGCCTGGTGGTGGTGGCAGTGCACGGTGGTCGCCAGGCCGACGACCGAGGCCAGCACCGAGCCGGGCGCCACCGCGATCCCGGTGTGCCCGAACACCGCGGGCGCCGGGTTGTGGCCCTCGACGTGCTGGAGCAGCGTGCCGCCCAGCGCCACGTTGAGCACCTGCATCCCGCGGCACACCGCGAGCACCGGCAGGTCCAGTTCGAGCGCGGCGCGGGTCAGGTCCAGCTCGGCGGCGTCCCGCTCGGGCCGCGCGGGGCCGGTGCGCGGGTCGCGCGGGCGGCCGTAGCGCGCGGGGTCCACGTCCGCGCCGCCGGAGAGCACCAGTCCGTCGAGGAACGCGATGCCCCCGGCGTCCCACGTGCCGACCGGCGGCAGCAGCACCGGGTTGCCGCCCGCGCGCACCACCGCGTCGAGGTAGTCGCGGTGCAGCACGGCCGCGTCGACGTCCCACGCCCCGAACTTCGCGCGTTCGAGGTAGGTGCTGACGCCGATCAGCGGTCTAGAGCCGTTCGAAGCCACGGATGCGCTCCCAGTCGGTGACGGCCGAGTCGAACGCGGCCAGCTCCACGCGCGCCGCGTTGAGGTAGTGGTCCACCACGTCCGGCCCGAACGCCTCGCGGGCGACCTCGCTGCGGGACAGCAGGGACGCGGCGTCGCGCAGGGTGGCGGGCACGGTGGGCCGGTCGGAGGCGTAGGCGTTGCCGACGAACTCCTCCTCCAGCGGCAGCTCGTTGTCCAGGCCGTGCAGCCCGGCCGCGATCAGCGCGGCGACCGCCAGGTAGGGGTTGACGTCCGCGCCGGGCACCCGGTTCTCGAACCGCAGGGACCGGCCCTTCCCGACCACGCGCAGCGCGCACGTCCGGTTGTCGCGGCCCCACGCCACCGCGGTCGGCGCGAAGCTGCCGCGCGCGAACCGCTTGTAGGAGTTGACGTTGGGCGCCAGGAAGTACGTCAGCTCGCGCAGCCCGGCCAGCTGGCCCGCCAGGAAGTGCTCCATGAGCTTCGACATGCCGTCGCCGTCGGCGAACACCAGCCCGTCGTCGGCGGAGCGCAGGCTGAGGTGGATGTGGCAGGAGCTGCCCTCGCGCTCGTTGTACTTGGCCATGAACGTCAGGGACTTGCCGTGCTGCGCCGCGATCTCCTTGGCGCCGGTCTTGTAGACGCTGTGGTTGTCGCACGTGACCAGCGCGTCGGTGTAGCGGAAGGCGATCTCGTGCTGGCCGGGGTTGCACTCGCCCTTGGCGGACTCGACCACCATGCCCGCGCCCGTCATGTGGTTGCGGATGTCGCGCAGCAGCGGCTCGACGCGCGCGGTGCCGAGCAGCGAGTAGTCCACGTTGTACTGGTTGGCCGGGGTGAGGTCCCGGTAGCCGCGGTCCCACGCCTGCTCGTAGGTGTCGTTGAAGACGATGAACTCCAGCTCCGTGCCCGCGAACGCGAGCAGGCCGCGGTCGGCGAGGCGGTCGAGCTGGCGCTTGAGGACCTGCCGCGGTGACACGGACACCGGTTCGCCGTGGTGGTCCACGACGTCGCACAGGACCATGGCGGTGCCCTCGTGCCACGGGACGCGGCGCAGCGTGGCGAGGTCCGGCCGCATCACCAGGTCGCCGTAGCCCCGGTCCCAGGACGAGTTGGCGTAGCCGGCGACGGTGTTCATCTCCACGTCCACGGCGAGCAGGTAGTCGCAGCCCTCGGCGGCGTGCTCCAGCACCTCGTCGAGGAAGTAGCGGGCGTCGCAGCGCTTGCCCTGGAGGCGGCCCTGCATGTCGACCACGGCGACGAGCACCGTGTCCACCTCACCCGCGTCCACGAGCACGCGCAACTCCTCCACGGCGAGCATCCGCACCACCTCCAAAGGTATGACAGCGAGCCATTGGACGCCTCATCTTGGCACCACCGGGTGACGGCACGCCACACCCGGCTACGCCGCTCCTCCAACCGGGGCGGGGAATCGCACCCGTACCGCCGTTGACACCGCCGGGGGAACCGGGCCACTCTCGACACTTTCCGCAATGGAGCGCGACTGACCCATTAGAGGGAGCGCACATGGCCAAGCACGTCGAGTACGAGAAGGTGGGCAGCGACTACCTGGAGCACCGGCAGCTCAAGCGCGGCGCGGCGGGGTGGGTGCTGCTGGCCGGCCTCGGGGTCTCCTACGTCATCTCCGGCGACTTCGCCGGGTGGAACTTCGGGCTGGAGCAGGGCGGCTGGGGCGGGCTGCTCGTCGCGACGGTCCTGATGGGCGCCATGTACACGTGCATGGTGTTCGGCCTGGCGGAGCTGGCGGCCGCGCTGCCGGTGGCGGGCGGCGGGTACGGGTTCGCCCGACGGGCGCTCGGGCCGCTCGGCGGGTTCGCCACCGGCGTCGCGATCCTGATCGAGTACGCGATGGCGCCCGCGGCCATCTCGGTGTTCATCGGCGGGTACGTGGAGACGCTGGGGCTGTTCGGGCTGACCAACTCCTGGCCCGTGTACCTGGTGTGCTTCGTGGTGTTCATCGGCGTGCACCTGTACGGCGTCGGCGAGGCCCTGCGGCTGATGTTCGTGATCACCGGCGTGGCGGTGGTGGCGCTGGCCGTGTTCGTGGTCGGCATGGTGCCCGCGTTCGACTCCGCGAAGCTGTTCGACGTGGTGGGCGGTGACGGCGGGTTCCTGCCGTTCGGCGTGGCGGGCGCGCTGGGCGCGCTGGTGTACGCCATCTGGTTCTTCCTCGGCGTGGAGGGCGTGCCGGTGGCCGCCGAGGAGGCGCGCGACCCGAAGCGGGACATGCCGCGCGGGATCATCGGCGCGATGCTCGTGCTGCTGGTGTTCGCGGGCGCGATCCTGGTGCTGGCGCCGGGCGGCGCGGGCTCGGAGGCGCTGAAGGCGTCGGACAACCCGCTGCCGGCGGCGGCGCGGGCGGCCTACGGCGACGGCAGCGTGCTGGCGCAGGTCGTGAACTACGTCGGCCTGGCCGGGCTCGTGGCCAGCTTCTTCTCGCTGATCTTCGCCTACTCGCGGCAGCTGTTCGCGCTGTCGCGGGCCGGGTACCTGCCGCGGTGGCTGTCGCGGACCGGCCGGCGCAAGACGCCGCACCTGGCGCTGGTCGTGCCGGGCGTGATCGGCTTCGCCCTGGCGGCGATCACGCGGGACGGGGCGCAGCTGATCAACATCGCCGTGTTCGGCGCGGCGCTGTCGTACGTGCTCATGATGGTGTCGCACATCGTGCTGCGCGTCCGCGAGCCGGAGCTGGAGCGGCCGTACCGCACGCCGGGCGGCGCGGTGACGACGGGCGTGGCGCTGGTGCTCGCCGTGGCGGCCGTGGTGGCGACGTTCTTCGTCGACGAGCTGGCCGCCGGCATCACGGCGGGCATCGTCGTGGTGGCGCTGGCGTACTTCTGGTTCTACAGCAGGCACCACCTCGTGGCGTCCGCGCCCGAGGAGGAGTTCGCCGCGATCGCCCGCGCCGAACAGGAGTTGAAGGACTGACACCACCGGTCCGGGTGGTTTCGCCCACCACCCGGATCGGATTCCCTCGATCGTGGAATCAAGTCCCGCTCCGCAACGGGAATACCTGCCTCATCGGGTGCCACCGAGGAGGAGGTTGAACCATGACACCCAAAACGGTTGCGGCAAGCATGGCCATCGCTGCACTGATCGTCACCACCGGCACGGCCACCGCCGCACCGACGTACAACGACTCGGTGCTCTCGCTGACGAACCAGCAACGCTCCGCGGCCGGGTGTCCGGCACTGGCGCCCGACGACCAACTGGCGGCGGCGGCCAAGCGCCACAACGACGAGATGATCAGGACGGGCAACTTCAGCCACACGGGCGTGGACGGCAGCACCCCCGCCCAGCGCGTCGCCGAGGCGGGCTACCAGTATCGGATCACGGCGGAGAACATCGCCGCCGGCCAGGGGACGCCGGAGCAGGTGGTGCGCGACTGGATGAACAGCGAGGGGCACCGGGCCAACATCGTCAACTGCGAGCTGCGGGACCTGGGGGTGGCGTACGGGGTCGACTCGAGCGGACGTGCTTATTGGACGCAGGAGTTCGGCGTGCGGCAGTGAGGCGGGAGGGCGCACGGCCTCATCGAGGTGAGGCCGTGCTCCCGTCGGGGTTCAGCCCGTGGCGCAGCACCCGGTGCGCCTCGTCGGGCCGGTCCTGCACCACGAGGAGCCCCCACAGCCACCCGGACCCCCGCCCCTCGGTGACGACGAGCCGGCGCGCCTCGGCCTCCGCCGCGAGGCGCCCGGCGCCCGAGGCGGGAGTCGCGGGGCGGTCCCCGGTCGGGCAGGAGCACCTCCCCCGGCACCCGGTCCGCGCGTGCCTCAGCCTCTCCTCCACTTCCTCCACGAGGAAGTGGTGCTCGTGATCGGGCGGCAGCCGCGCCAACCACGACTCCGCCTCGTCGAACTCGCCCCACCGGGCCAGGACCTCGGCGTACTGGACCACGGCGGCCGTGTTCGCCCTCGTCGAGGACCCCGCCGACACCAGCGGGCGGTGGAAGGCTCGGCGTGCCGCACGAGCAGGCGCCGGCTCGCGGCGAACCCGAGGGTCCACCGCTGCTCCCGGTCGTCCACGTGCTCGACCAGGGCCGGTCCGGCCGCCAGGTACTGGGTGATCCGGTCGCCACCCCGCTCGGCCGCGTCTCGCAACCGCGCGTCCCCGGCCGCGGCCGCCCGTGCGCGCTGGTCGGCGGTGAACCGGGACGGCACGTCCACCCTCCGGGCGGCTCCCAGCAGGGCGGTCAGCTCGGCGGCGGTGGCCGGCAGCCGAACGGTCCACCCCGGCAGGCGCCTGCGCACCGCCTCCCACGCGGCGCGCGTCTTGCCCGACGAGGACGAGCCGACCAGCACCAGGAAGCCGCCCGACGACACGTGGCGGTCCAGCTCCGCGTCGAACGGCCGCGGGGCACCTCGCCCTCGCCCTCGACGGAGCCGGACGCGGGCACCACCGGCCGGTGCACCCCCGCGACGAGCGGTCCCCAGGCCGCCACCGGGACCGGACCCGGCGCCGGCGGGGCCGTCGTCAGGTGGCCGGCTTGCACGACGGTGCCGACCACGACCCCGCCGAGGTGGTTGTGCGTGCTCCCCACCGGTCATGTCTACCCGGCGAGGTTGTGCCCGACCTCGCGCCCCCTGGCAGGATCGGGGCGTGAGTGACATTCAACGTGTTGGAGTGGTGGGATCGGGCCTGATGGGCTCCGGCATCGCCGAGGTCTGCGCACGCGCGGGCCTGGACGTGCTGGTGGCCGAGGTCAGCCCGGACGCCGCGGAGGCCGGGCGCGGGCGGATCGCCTCGTCGCTCGACCGCGGGGTGCGCAGCGGGAAGCTGTCCGCCGAGGACCGGGACGCCGCACTGGAGCGCCTCCGGTTCACCACCGACCTGGGCGACCTCGCCGACCGGAACCTGGTCGTGGAGGCCGTCGCGGAGATCGAGCAGGTCAAGACCGAGGTGTTCACGGCGCTGGACAAGGTCGTCGAGGACCCGCGCGCGATCTTCGCGTCGAACACCTCGTCCATCCCGATCATGAAGCTCGGCATGGCCACCGGCCGGCCGGAGCAGGTCATCGGCGTGCACTTCTTCAACCCGGTGCCGGTGCTGAAGCTGGTCGAGCTGGTGCCGTCGCTGCTGACCGGCGAGCAGACCCGGTCGCGCGCCGAGGTGTTCGTCACCGGGGCGCTGGGCAAGGAGGTCATCCGCTCGCAGGACCGGGCCGGGTTCGTGGTGAACGCCCTGCTCATCCCCTACCTGCTGTCCGCGATCCGGATGATGGAGTCCGGCTTCGCCAGCGCCGAGGACATCGACAACGGCATGGTGCTCGGCTGCGCGCACCCCATGGGGCCGCTGCGCCTGGCCGACCTGATCGGCCTGGACACCACCAAGGCGATCGCCGAGTCGATGTACGAGGAGTTCAAGGAGCCCCTCTACTCGCCGCCCCCGCTGCTGCTGCGCATGGTCGACGCGGGCCTGTTCGGCAAGAAGAGCGGGCGCGGGTTCTACGACTACACCTCCTGACCCGCACGCCGGAGGGGCCGTCGACCGACCGGTCGGCGGCCCCTCCGCCATGTCGGGCGACTTACCACAGACCCGTCCCGGAAGTCACGCCCGCGGAACTGTGGAACAATTAACAGAACCGTCTTGAATGGTCGACGGGCAATGTCGGCCGAACATTCGACCGTACACCGGCCCGAGCCTGGGGCAAAATGCCACGATCCGTCATCGAAGATCGTCTGCGCATTGGTGCGAAAGACTGACAGAGGTCTAGTCAATAGGCCGTTCGGAGTAGTCTTGATTACCGTTCTCAACCGGGCGCGCACTGATCGACAGGACCTGTGAGCTGGCCCTAGAGTGCCCTACGTCACGCTACCGCCGCCTGGTGGACAAGTTTGCTTCGCGTAGCGTAACTTTCGGTTCGCACCCCACAAGGAGACCCCCGCCTTGGAACCCAAAAATATCTCCATACGTGATTTCACGGGTCGCCAGCTGAGCGCCCTGCTGCATTCTGTGGGCATCACCGAAAATGTCCCGGGATCTGTTGGACTGCTTGCGGACGCCCTTGGCCCCGGTGGTCTGCGGCCGGTTTCCACCAGCCCCGCGTGGCCCTCCGACGTGGCCGACGACCACACCCCGGTCGAGTTCTCCACGGCGTTCGGCCCGGACGAGCCCCCGGTCGTCCGGATGATCGTCGAAACGTCCGCGGTCAGGCCGTCCCGTCGGGCCAACACCGCCGCGGCGCTCGCCGCCCTCGACCGGATGCGGCGGCGGGGCGACGTCGACACCACCCGCTTCGACGAGGTCCGCGACCTGTTCCTGCCCGCCGACGCCGAGAGCGATTTCACCTTCTGGTATTCGCTGGTCTTCCGGGCGGGCGAACGGCCGATGGTGAAGGTCTACCTCAACCCGGAAGTGCGCGGCGAAGCCGCCGCGGCGGAGTTGGTGGGCGAGGCGCTGGGCCGGACCGGTTTCGCCGCCGGTTTCCCGCTCCTGCGCGACCGCGCGCTGACCCGCCCCGGTTTGGACCGGTATTCCTTCTTCGCGCTCGACCTGGCCGAACAACGCCGCGCGCGGACCAAGGTGTACGTCTCCCACCACGCCGCGGAAGTCGGCGACGTCACCCGCGCCGCGCAGGCCGCGCAGGGGGTGGACGTGGAGCGGGTCCCCGATTTCTGCCTGCTCACCGGCGGCACGGCGACGTTCGACAAGCGGCCCCTGATTTCCAGCTACACGTTCCTGGACGGCGACCGCGCCCCCAGCGGCTATTCGCTGTACGTGCCGATCCGGGACTACGTGACCGACGACGAGGAAGCCCGGCGCCGGGTGCTGGCGGTGATGGCGAAGTACGACCTGGACCCCACGCCGTTCGAACGCGCGCTGAGGGCCGTCGCCCGGCGGCCGCTCGACGAGGGCGTCGGCCTCATCGCGCACGTGTCGCTGCGCATGGGCCGGCCGCGTCCCGGCATCACCGCATACCTGTCGTCCGAGGCGTACGCCGTGTCCGCGCCGCGCTCGGTCAGCCTGGCCGTCTAGGAGTCCCCGTGCCGATCATGGAGCCGTACCGCATCAAGGTCGTGGAGCCCATCCCGATCACCACCCGCGCGCACCGCGAGCGGGCGCTGGCCGAGGCCGGGTACAACCCCTTCAACCTCGCCGCCTCCGACGTGACGATCGACCTGCTCAGCGACTCGGGCACCAACGCCCTGTCCGCCGAGCAGCAGGCGGCGGGCCTGCGCGGCGACGAGTCCTACGCGGGAGCGCGCTCCTACTACCGGTTCCGCGACGTGGTCGAGGAGCTGACCGGGTACCCGCACGCCTTCCCCGTCCACCAGGGGCGCGCCGCCGAGCGGATCCTGTTCACCGCCCTGCTCAAGCCCGGTCAGCTCAGCGTCAGCAACACCCACTTCGACACCACGCGCGCGAACGTCGAGATCCTCGGCGGCGAGGCGGTCGACCTGCCGTGCCAGGCCGCGAAGGACCTCGACGACGAGGCGCCCTTCAAGGGCGACATCGACCTGGACGCGCTGGAAGCGGTGCTGTCCGGGCCTCGGGACGTCGCGATCGTGCTGATCACCATCACCAACAACGGCGGCGGCGGGCAGCCGGTGTCCATGGCCAACATCAAGGCCGCGGCCGAGCTGGCGCGCAGGCACGGCGTGCCGTTCTTCCTGGACGCCGCGCGCTTCGCCGAGAACGCCTGGCTGGTCACCCAGCGGGAGCCGGAGTACGCGGGCCGCACGCCGCGCGAGGTCGCCCGGGAGGCGTTCCGCCTGGCCGACGGGTGCGTGGCGAGCCTGAAGAAGGACGCGATCGTCCACATGGGCGGGTTGCTCGCGATCCGCGACCCCGAGCTGGCCCAGCGGTGCGAGCTGCTGCTCATCGCGACCGAGGGCTTCCGCACCTACGGCGGGCTGGCGGGCCGCGACCTGGAGATGCTCGCCCAGGGCCTGCGGGAGGTCACCGAGCCCGAGTACCTGCGGGCGCGGGCCGAGGCCACCGCGTACGTCGCCGACCTCGCCGCCGCGGCCGGGGTGGACAGCGTGCGGCCGACCGGCGTGCACGCGGTGTACCTCAACGCGGGGCGGCTGCTGCCGCACCTGCCGCCGAGCCGGTTCCCGGGTTTCGCGCTGGCCACCGAGCTGTACCTGGCGGGCGGCATCCGGTGCGCCGAGCTGGGTTCGCTGTACCTGGGCGAGCTGGACGACGCGGGCGAGTTGCTCAAGGCCGCCCCGTACGAACTGGTGCGCCTCGCGATCCCGCGGCGGGTCTACACGAAGAGCCACCTGGAGTACGTCGGCGAGACGCTGGCGGAGATCGCGAAGGACCCCGAGCGCGTGCCCGGCTACCGGCTGACCCACGCGCCGAAGCTGTTGCGGCACTTCAACTGCCGATTGGAACCGGTGGTGTGAGCCTCGGG